>JBBAGC010000052.1:0-9216 GCA_041655115.1 Spirochaetota bacterium
ACCTTAATAGTTCCAGAAATATCAAAATACCATTTACTCCTAAAAGGATGCTTAATATACAATATATTACAGATGAACTGATAAAATACCACCCTGATGAAATAAAACCTGTTCACTCATTTACCTTTGATATTGACAGAGAAAATAAAAATCTTACCATAAATGAAATAACCGAGTTTACCCTTCTTATGAAGGATACAGACTTTAATCTGCTTTTGAACGAAAGAAACAAAAAATCAACAGAGGCTGTTATAAATCTGCTTTCCCAATACAGGCTTTTTAACCTGACAAAGCTTTTAAAAAAAGCAAAAAAAAGAACCCAGCTTACACAGCTTATGAAAACAAGGCTGGGAAAGGACATATTTACCTTTAAAAACTTCTGCCTTGATAAAAACGGACTTGAAATAAGTGAAGATTACTGTTTCCACAGTGACAACTATGAAAGTGTCCGCAGAAAATTAGACCTTGAGCTAATAAAAAAAATTATCGAATCCCACTCTATAGCGATTAATCGGAGGCTTAAAAATTTTGGTATTCTAAATCCCAATGTAAGTGATTATCGTGATTCAAAGTTAGATTACCTGATGAACATACTTACAGGAGAAATGGCTCCTGCTTTTAACAAAAAGGAAATAATTGACATTAAAAACTTCAAGTCATTGCGCGACTGCCTTATCAAGGTTGATAAAATTCTTGATCCTGCTAAACTTTTAAACAATGACATAATGGAATATGTCCAGTCGCAAAACCTGTCAACAGACAGGGACATTATGAATATTTTTGAAAAGATTACTCCTGATATTTTTACACAATGGGAAGCAGAAGCCTCTAATTCAGGCAAAGTAATAATTTACACAGGGGATGATAAAATAAAATACATCATAGACAGCAACCTTTATCCTAAAAAATTTGAAGAACTAATTCAGCTTATTGTTTATAATCCTGAACTGTTTAATTCCTTATCAGAAACTGAAAGGAACAACAAAACTTTTACAGCAGAAATCTACTCTGAAGCTGGAAAAGAAATTAGTTCCAAAGATACCAGAGCCTTAAAGGTTTTAAAAAACCAGGAAACCATAGGCAAAGTCGCTGATCTCATTAAAGATTTTGAATACTATAAAAAAAATAAAAGCACTGAAAGTGCCAATGAAAAAGATCAGGACAATCAGCCGGATAATTCAATTGTTGCTGTTTTCATTAACTTTATTAAGTCCATATTTTCTAAAAATATTAAATCATCACAAGCAGCTGATAATCAACACGGAATTCAAAATCAGGATAAAAAAGCAAAAAAAACAAACCTTTCAAAAACTGCAAAGGACATTTATAAGCAGATAATAAATAAAAATTCCATCATTGCTGTTATTTCTGATTTCATTGAAATTAAGCCTGAAAATGAAAAAATGATAGACCAGATAATAGGCGAGCTAAGAACAAATAACCTTAGAATCGTTATTCCAATATATAATGCAAGGCAGGTTCTTTATCCCATAAGAAGCAAAAAGTACCTCATAGCTGATGTTGACTATGTTATAGTAGATCCTGAAATACCCAGAAGTCCGGAAGCGATCAGGGACTATACTGATTCAATAACAGGCTACAAAATCAAAGAAGATACTCTTTCCGGGAATGCCCTGTTTCAAATAGAAAAATATCTTATGACAATCTACAGGCAAAACAGGGCAAAGATGAAAAGAAAAAAGAAATAGCCTAATCCGAGCCAGCCAGGCTGCAGCTACCGCATCCACCCTGGCATGATTCCGGCATTACAGGTGTTGAATCAGCACTCTTCTGCTTATAGTCATTTACATAGAAACCAGAGCCTTTAAAAATAATACCTGCAGAGTGAAAAACTTTTCTTACTGCTTTTCCACATTTTTCACAAACCTTTATAGGCTCATCATTCATGGATTGGAAAACTTCAAAGTTATGCTTACACTCAAGACACTCATATTCATAGGTAGGCATGTGTCACCTCTCAATAATCAATATATAATATATACTAAACATAATTTCAGCATCAATAAGTCAACATTAATTCAGTAATAACACCAGGAAACTCATTCCTCTATATATGGGCTTTTCACATCCCTTATTACATATTCAACTTTCCTGTTTTTATAAAGATTGCGAATATAGTCAATGTTACATTTTTTCATTCCTATATACTCCTCAGCACATAAGGAGGGTATAACAAGAATCAGAGGATTCTGGTTTTCTTTAATTGTGCCCTTTTTTATTGCAGCCTCAAGAATATCCCTTTTATACCTGGATTTTACAAGAAATCCCAAAGCTGGGTGGTAAGGACCGGCAATAACTGTTTCTTCATGAAAATCAAGAGGATGAAGCCCAATCCTTATAACATTTATTTCTTTTTCCATAAAAATTTTATATATTGCTGCTGAAACCTCAACAGCCTCATCAATTGTTAAAGGGCTAAACTTCCCCTCGCTGTACATCCTGGCAAGCCCTGTTCCCTTTAACACAACCGCCGGGTATATCCTTACATCATCAGGGCTAAGAGTTGAGGCAGATGATGCTGAATCAATTGAAGCAAAAAAGGAATCTCCAGGCAGGCCTGGCATAAGCTGTATCCCTGTTCTAAAACCATATAGCTTCAAAAGCTCCATTGCTTTATAAACATCTTCTGCACCATGCCCCCGCTCTGAAAGTTTCAACACCTCTTCATTAAAAGACTGGACTCCAAGCTCCACTGTTGAAACCCCATAAGCAGCAAGGAGATCAAGCCTTTTGTTGTCAATATAGTCAGGTCGTGTTGATAAACGTATAGAATTAATAACACCCTTATCCACATAGGGCTTTACTGCTGAAAGAAAAAACTCCTGCTCTTCAAAAGGTATTGCAGTAAAGCTTCCTCCAAAAAAAGCCAGCTCAACCTTTTCCACAGAAAAACTAATTCTGGAAAGATAAAGCTCAATTGTATTTTTTATTTTATTCAGATCAGGCTTTTTTTCAGCTGAACTTATTTTCCACTGATTGCAAAAAACACAACAATGTGGACAGCCCATGTGGGGAATAAAAATCGGAATGGTTATCTGCTTTTTAGCCATAACAGGTTAAAGCTCACTTAAATCAAGCTTCCAATATGGGCCTTCTTTAACAAAATCAATTTCAAACCCGCTTTGAGTTCTTATAACTGCTTTTTTCCCGAATATATCCACATAGGATATATCCTCATTAAATATTTTTATAAGGGATAAATCAGACCTGGGAGAAAAATAAAGGGAAAGAGCTCCATGAAAATCCATACCGGGCAATTTTGCTGGATCAATATTATAAAATTTAGCTATTGTAATTAACTGCTCCTTATCCAGAGTGGAGAGTGTTTTCCTGAAATAATCAACTTTTTCTTTTGTACCTTTACTTACAAGTTCTCCAATAAGCTTAATATCATTTGCTGCAATTGCTCTTTGCACAGCAATAAAAGAATCCACAGGAGTTAAAGGACCTGCTGTTTTACATCCAGGAACAAAGCACAGCATAAAAAAAAATAAAAAAACCCGAATCAGTAAATGCATCTCAATCTGCCTGATATATCATCTATTATCATATTATCAATAAGCCTTGTTGTGCCCCAAAAAGCAGCAACAGCAATCACAGATTTACCTGTAATTTTTTCAATCAAAGAAAGATTATCATAGCTTACTGCTGATACATAGTCTATAGAATCAGGATTTCCTGTTTGAATTTCCTCCATCATAATAGAAGTTAATTTATCCACATCCCTTTCACCTTCTTCTATAGCCTCTTCAGCTTTTTTAAGACTACGAAATATGGCAACAGCGTTTTCACGATCCTTGCTGCTCAAATGCTTGTTTCTGGAACTTTTTGCCAGGCCATCATCCTCCCTTATTGTTGGCGCAATTATAATATTAATAGGAAAGTTTAAATCCAAAACCATTTTTTCAATACTAACAGCCTGCTGTATGTCCTTTTGTCCAAAAACAGCTAGATGAGGCTGAACAATGTTAAAAAGTTTGCTCACAACAGTAAATACGCCTTCAAAATGTCCAGGCCTGTGGGCTCCGCAAAGGTTAAGAGTTACCTTGTCAACATTGACATGTGTTAAATTATTCCTGTACATTTCAGAATCATCAGGTATAAAGACAAGATCAACCCCTGCTTCTTCAGCTACCTTAATATCCTGCTCTATGTCCTTGGGATAGCTTTTAAAATCATCCTGATCATTAAACTGAAGTCTGTTTACAAAAATACTCATTACAATAAAAGAAGAGTTTTCCCTGGCAATATCAACCAGACTCAAATGCCCTGAATGAAGAAAACCCATGGTAGGAACAAAACCTATTTTCTTTCCCATGGAACGCACTCTAAAAACAGCCTGCCTTACATCTTCTATTTTATGAACAACTTTCATTTTATGCTCCCATAAGAAATTATAAATTACTAAGATAAAATTTTTTATAATACAATTGCTATGATAGCACCAGCAAAAGATGTCAAATTGTTATTCATAAAAATGATAAATTCTTGGCTGAAATATTGTACTAAACTACTTTGGGGAATCAATCTGTATGGTGCTTTAAGAACTAACTACACTGCTATTATTCCCAGATTTTTACCAAAATTTATACTATTTTAATATTGACAAAAGTATATACATAGTATAATTTCTTTTTTAAAAGAGGAAAATATGAAAATAATAATTAAAAAATGGGGCAACAGCCTGGGAATACGATTGCCTAAATACATTACGGCTGAATACTCCTTAAAAGACGGAACTCCTGTGAAAATTGAAAAAGAAGAAGGAAAAATAATTATCACTCCACAAAAAAACGGCCTTAGCGATTTGCTTGATAAAATTAATGACAGCAATTTACATAAAGAAATTGATACAGGTGAACCTATAGGCAAAGAAATATGGTAAAAACTTACGTACCCTCCAGAGGTGATATTGTATGGTTAAATTTTAACCCTCAAACAGGGCATGAACAGGCAGGAAAACGCCCTGCAATTGTATTGTCCCCAAAGGAATATAACATAAAAACCAAACTTGCCATATTATGTCCTATCACCAGCAAAGTAAAAGGCTACCCTTTTGAAGTGCTAATTTCATCAAAAAAAATATCAGGTGTAGTATTGGCAGATCAGATAAAAAACCTGGACTGGCAGGCAAGAAATATTGAATTTATCTCAACAGCACCGGAGAAAGTTATTGATGAAATAAGTGAAAAATTAAGCCTTCTTATTCTTTAAAAAACTTTTCCCGTTTTAATTAACACCCACACCATGCTTAAAAAATATTTTATTATAACAAACAAATCAATAGCTATTAAACGAATATTTGATTGAGTCCTGACCCACATAAGTGGATAAATCACTTATAAACATCTCCGAAGGTGTAATATTAAAACTGGAATGAGCCCTTATAATCTTTGTCTCTTTGGAATCTTTAACATGAAAATAAATGGGGCAATTACCTCTGTGCTTTTCAACAATGTTTTTTATCCCTCCTACTACATCATCATCAACACCTAAGGAATCAAGCTTAATGTGTATTGCTGCAACAGCCTCCCTGCGCACCTCTTTTAATGCCTTAAATCCTGAAGCAATAATTTTCCTCGCCCTGTCACCTTCAAGCTCTACCCGTCCTGTAACCATTACAGGCTCTGTGCTATTGATAAGATCATTAAATTTATCAAGAACACGGGAAAAGATAAGCACCTCAACAGATCCTTCAAGATCTTCAAGCACTGCTGTAGCATAGTTTTTACCACTTTTTTGTGCTCTTCGTATAGACACATTGCCAAGAATTCCAACTATTGAAATTTCTCTGTCTTTATGCTCTTCTGTAATCTCTAAAATAGTATAGGAAGGGAAGGAGCTGATCTCTTTTTTATAACGCCCCAATGGATGGCCGGAAAAATAAAGACCAAGCACATCTTTTTCAAAACCAAGCTTAATATTGTCATTCCACTCTTTAACAGATGGAAGGTCATCAGCAATTCTGCTGTTATCAATACTGCTATCCATGCTAAAAAGATCTCCCTGACCTGAGGCAATATCCTGCTGATATCTTCTTGCAAGTTCAAGAATAAGATCTATTGATTCAAAAAGCTGTGCCCTGTTAGCATGGATCTCATCAAAAGCACCTGCTTTAATAAGGGATTCAAGAACCCCCTTGTTAACTACTGAAAGACCCACATTTTCAAGAAACTCCCTGAGTGTTTTAAACTCACTAACCTTTTGTCTTGTTTCAATAATGTTTTCAATTGCTTTTGAACCAAGGCCTTTTATTGCTCCAAAACCAAAGCGTATACAATCACCTTCAATGCTGAAATCATAAAAACTCCTGTTAATCGAAGGGGACAAAACTTTTATTCCTTTTTCGCGACAATCACTAATATACTGAATAACATCCTCCTGCTTGTCAGGCTGTGCAGAAAGAAGGGCTGTCATATACTCTATTCTGTAATGAGCTTTTAAATAGGCTGTTTGATATGTAACAAGTGCATAAGCTGCTGAGTGTGATTTATTAAATCCATATTCTCCAAATTTTTTGATCATGCTGTATAATTCTTCAGCTATGCTTTTATCTATCCTGTTTTTCTCAGCACCAGCAAGAAATTTTGTTTCAAGCTCATCAATAATATCCCCTATTTTTTTACCCATGGCTTTTCTTAGCTTGTCAGCTTCAGGAAGAGTAAAGCCTGCAATGACCTGGGAAATAAGCATTACCTGCTCCTGATAAACAACAACTCCAAGGGTATCGCGAAGTATAGGTTCAAGCAGAGGATGAAGATAACGCACCTGATCCGGTCTTTTTTTGCGAGTAATAAAATCATCAACCATACCTGAACCAAGAGGACCCGGCCTGTAAAGGGCAACTATTGCAATTATATCCTCAAACGCAGTTGGCCCCAGCCTGTGTAAAATATTTTGCATGCCTGAACTTTCAAGCTGAAAAACTCCCCTGGTATCAGCCTGCTGAAGCAGCTTATATGTTTCAAGGTCATCAAGAGGCAAATTTTCAATCTGAACCTCCTCCCCTGTTGTATCTTTAATAAGATCAAGACATTTCCTGATAATAGTTAAATTTTTAAGAGCAAGAAAATCCATTTTAACAAGACCCGCCTGCTCCAGGGTATCCTTTTCATATTGTGAAGAAATACTTCCATCCTTATCTTTATACAGAGGAACAAAGTCTGTTAATTCACCCTTTGAAATAACAACGCCAGCAGCGTGTTTTCCTGCTGATCTGTTAAGACCTTCAAGTTTAAGGGAAATTTCAATGAGCTGCTTCCCTTTTTCATCTGATACAAATTTTTTCAGCTCCGGTGATCTTTTTAAAGACTTCTCCAAAGAATCATCCATTATGAATTTGCTAATCTCATTAGCTTCAGAAAAAGGGACATCCAAAGCCCTGGCCACATCCTTTACAACAGCCTTGGCTTTCATTTTATTAAAGGTAATAATCTGACTTACCTGATTTTCACCATACTTGTTTTTAACGTAATCAATAACCTCTTCCCTTCTGTCAGCGCAAAAATCTATATCCATATCAGGCATTTCATTTCTATCAGGGTTGAGAAATCTTTCAAAAAGGAGATCGTATTTCAAAGGATCAAGCGCAGTAATACCAAGACAATATGAAACTATTGACCCTGCAGCAGAGCCACGGCCAGGACCAACAGGAATCCCCTGCTTTCGCGCGTAATTAATAAAATCCCATACAATAAGAAAATATCCTGAAAACTTCATCCTTGTTATTAAATTCAATTCATACTCTATCCGCGATCTCACCTTGTCACTAATATTTGCTCCATAACGGGATGGCACACCCTGATTCACCAGATGCCTAAGATATGAATCAAGATTAAATCCTTCTGGAACCTCAAAATTAGGCAATACAGGCTTGCCCAGCTCAATTTCCACATCAATCATATCTGCAATTTTACATGTGTTAAAAAGAGCATCAGGATAATCAGCAAAGACCATTCTCATTTCATCAAGAGTCTTAAAATAAAATGAGTCAGATGAAAACCTCATCCTGTTTGTGTCAGACATGGTTTTCCCTGTTTGAACGCAAAGCAGAAGCTCGTGAGAGTATGCATCCTCTCTATTCAGATAATGCACGTCGTTTGTAGCTATAAGAGGAATATCAAGATCAGCAGACATGCGTACAAGTTCAGCATTGGCAATCTCCTGCTCCTTTATTCCATGATACTGCATTTCAAGGTAAAAATTATCCTTACCAAAAATCTCTTTATATCTTCCGGCAAGTTCCCTTGCTTCATCAGGGCGCCCTTTAATTATATTTACAGGAATTTGCCCAGCAATACAGGCAGATGAGGCTATAAGCCCCTGGGAATGCTTTTCAAGCACCTCCATGTCTATACGAGGTTTATAGTAAAACCCCTCAGTATAACCAATAGAAGAAAGCTTCATTAAATTACGATAACCTTCATTATCCTTTGCAAGGAGGATTAAATGATAAGCAACCTCCTCACCACTATCTCTGCATACCTCTTTTTTAAACCTGGAACCAGGTGCAACATAAAACTCCTGACCTATAATTGGTTTAATTCCTGCTTTCCTGGCCTGTTGATAAAACTCAATAGCTCCAAACATATTTCCATGATCTGTCAGTGCCACAGCAGGCATACCAAGCTCAAGAGAGCGCTCCACCAGCTTTGAAACAGTAACAGCGCCATCTAAAATCGAATAATCTGAATGAGTGTGAAGATGAACAAAATCCATAAACCTATGCCATTTTTTATTTTAATTTTTAAATAATAACCAATATGAAAAACCCTGATTACAGGGATGTAAAGGATTTTAAAAAAGATTTTTACAATAACCATAATCAAATCGCTTAATAATTATTGCTATTAAAAAAGGAGACATAATTCAAGCAATTAATCTGAAAAATATAAAAAACCCCGCATATAAGCCTGTAATCTTATCTCTTCTTAAAACACCTCATTTGATATAAAAATAAAAATGAAAAATTTAAAAGAGCCAGGGAATATTTCAACTTAATTGTATTAAATATTAAAATTATTGACATATTTACCTATACTAATATTATTATTTAATAAATTATTAACACTTTGTATGCTCCTGTTGAGATTTTACAGAAATACTGACTTTTCTGTTTATAATACTGCTGTATAAATAAAATATTACCATATCAGGAGACTTGAAATGAAAGTAAAAAATCTTGCTTTAATGATC
>JBBAGC010000053.1:0-9135 GCA_041655115.1 Spirochaetota bacterium
ACCTTCGCTCCATTCAGCAAGGCTTATCTCTGTGTCATTTTCATCATATATTCTCACATCAAGAGCAAGACCGCGTAATTCCTGAATAAGAACATTAAAGGACTCAGGTATGCCCGGTGATGTTGTATTTATCCCCTTAACAATTGCTTCGTAAATCCTGGCCCTTCCAAGCATATCATCTGATTTAACTGTAAGCAGCTCCTGAAGTGTATAAGCAGCACCATAGGCCTCAAGTGCCCATACCTCCATCTCTCCAAGGCGCTGTCCGCCAAATTGAGCCTTGCCACCCAAAGGCTGCTGTGTCACAAGTGAATATGGGCCTGTTGATCTTGCATGTATTTTGTCATCAACCATGTGAGCAAGCTTAAGCATGTATGCATAGCCAACCATTACCTCCCCTTCAAAGGCCTCTCCTGTTCGGCCGTCATAAAGGACAGTTTTGGATGTTTCAGGAAGCCCTGCTTTTTTCAGATACTCAATAACATCTGCTTCCTCTGCTCCATCAAATATGGGTGTTTCAATAAGAATATCAAGCTCATGTGCAGCCCATCCTAACTCTGTTTCAAGAAGCTGACCCAGGTTCATCCTTGAAGGAACACCCAATGGGTTTAAAACTATATCAACAGGGGTACCATCTGGCATAAAGGGCATATCATACACAGGGGATATTCTTGAAATAACACCCTTATTCCCATGCCTTCCTGCCATTTTATCGCCTGTGGAAATTTTCCTCTTATCTGCAATATATACTTTTACAAGCTCCTCAACTCCAGGAGCAAGCTCATCGCCATTTTCTCTTGAAAACCTTTTTACATCTACTACAATTCCTTCCACTCCATTAGGCACTCTTAATGATGTGTCCCTTACTTCTCTGGCTTTTTCTCCAAATATGGAATAAAGAAGCTTGTATTCCGGAGTTAAATCCTGCTCGCCCTTTGGAGTAACCTTTCCAACAAGAATATCATCCGGCTCAACATAGGCACCAATCCTGACAACGCCATCAGCATCAAGATCCCTGAATGCCTTGTCATTAAGATTGGGGATATCCCTGGTAATTACTTCACGGCCAAGCTTTGTTTCCCTGGCATCAACCTCAAACTGTTCAATATGAACAGATGTAAAAACATCATCCTCAACAAGCCTTTCTGAGATTAAAATAGCATCCTCAAAATTATAACCCATCCAGGGCATAAATGCAACAAGTATATTTTTTCCCAAGGCCAAACGTCCATTATCAGTGGATGGTCCATCAGCTATTATTTCACCAGCCTTGATCTTCTGTCCTGCCACTACAACAGGCTTTTGATTAAAGCATGTGCCCTGGTTTGTCCTTTTAAACTTCTGAAGCTTATATTCATCTATTTCACCGTTTGAGAGCTTTACTTCTACCTTGCCCCCATCAACATAAACCACCTCTCCGCCTCTCCTGGCTATTAAAAGAACCCCTGAATCATAGGCAGCATGAGTTTCCACGCCTGTTCCCACAAGAGGGGCTTCCTCAGTTAAAAGTGGCACAGCCTGACGCTGCATATTGGAGCCCATAAGAGCCCTGTTTGCATCATTATGCTCAAGAAAGGGTATTAAACTTGTTGATATGGAAAACACCTGGTTTGGTGAAACGTCCATATACTGAATTTCTTTAGGTTTTTTATAGGGGAAATTGCCCCTGTTTCTACAGGCAATCAGATTTTTTACAAAATTTCCATTTTCATCAAGTTCAGCATTTGCCTGGGCTATGAAATAACTATCTTCAACATTAGCAGTGAGATAATCAACCCTGTCTGTAACCTGCCCCTTTTCAACATACCTGTAAGGTGTTTCAAGAAAGCCGTATTCGTTTATTCTTCCAAATGTACTCAAAGATGCTATAAGACCAATATTGGGCCCTTCCGGAGTTTCTATAGGACACATCCTCCCATAATGAGTGGGATGCACATCACGAACCTCAAAGCCGGCTCTTTCTCTGGAAAGTCCGCCAGGTCCAAGTGCATTAAGCCTTCTTTTATGAGTAAGCTCAGCAAGCGGATTCGTTTGATCCATAAACTGCGAAAGCTGGCTTGATCCAAAAAATTCATTTATAACAGCTGTAATAGGCTTTATACTTATAAGAGCCTGGGGTGTGATAAGATCAAGATCCTGGATTGTCATCCTTTCCCTTATAACCCTCTCCATCCTCTGAAAGCCCACTTTTACCTGATTCATAATCAGCTCGCCAACAGTTCGCACTCTTCTGTTGCCAAGGTGATCAATATCATCAACAATGGTGTAAACATATTTTTTTTCTTTATCACCACTCTTTGTGGTTAGCTCATACTCATAACCATCAGCTTCTGCAATAAGATAAAGCATGTATTTTGCAGTATGAACAATATCATCCCTTGTAAGAACTTCTATAGGGTCATCAAAACCGAACTTGCTGTTAATTTTATATCGTCCAACAGAGCTGAGGCTATATGACCTTGGATTAAAGAAAAGTCTGTCAATCTCAGCCTGGGCATTTTCTATATTTGTAGGCTCACCAGGTCTCATAACAGCATGAAGGGCTAAAAGAGCCAGCTCTGATGCGGTAAAATCGTGAGCCTCATCAACCTTTAGGTTTTTCTTGATATAATCAGATTCCACAGCAAAAGTAGTACTCAGGTAAGCATCTTCCTTTTTATTGGGAAAATCGATTAGCTCAACTTCAGTGACTTTTTCTTCTTTAAGCTGATCAATTGTATCAATATTGATCCTTTCAGCTGCTTCAATTATAACCTCTCCACTTGATTTGCTTATAACATCAGAAGCAACCCTTCTTCCATTTAAGGACTCATAATCCTCTTCACCCTTAAGCTTGACCTTTGAAACATCATAAAAGATTTTTACTATTTCTTCATTTGTTTCAATACCCAGAGCTTTTATCAAAAGGGTTATTGGAAATTTCTTTTTCCTGTCAATTCGACCAACAAGAAAACCCTTGTTGTCCATTTCAAATTCAAGCCAGGAACCCCTGTCTGGAATTATTCTGCAATTATAGGCCCGTTCATCCTCTTCATAGAAAAAGAAGATACCAGGAGACCTGTGGAGCTGATTAACCACAACCCGTTCAGCACCATTTATTATAAATGTACCCCTTTCTGTCATAATGGGAATGTCACCCATATAAACAGTTTGCTCCCTTACCTCCATACTGTCCTTACGTATAAGGCGTATTGTGGATCTAAGTGGCGAAGCATAGGTTACATCTCTTTCTTTACATTCATATTCAGAATACTTTGGCTCACCTATATCATAGCTGACAAACTCAAGAACAACATCATCATGGGGGCTTTCTATTGGGAAAATTTCCTCAAAAACCGCCTGCAATCCCTGAAGTTTTTTCCTGGCAACCTTTGACTGAATAAACCAGTCATATGACTTAATCTGAATTTCTATTAAATTCGGAAGGTCAATTTTAGATTTAATTTTACCGAAATTGACTACTTTCTTTAATTCTTGCATTGAAGTATAAACCTTAACCTTTAATTATTAATATATCTTAAGGATAAAAAGCTTGAGTAAAAGAATTTAATGTGGAACATATAAATAATAATAAACATATAATACCAGAATCAGAGTACAAAAACAAGTAAGTTTTCATAACACCAATAGGCTTGACCAAAACGATCAAACCTATTGATATTTTAATTAAAATTTGAAGGAAAATTTTCTGTTATTCAAAATAACCTTTTATAATACAGAATTACTTAATCTCAACAGTAGCACCTACACCTTCAAGCTGCTTCTTGAGTTCTTCTGCTTCTTCTTTTGATACTTTTTCCTTAACTGTTTTTCCGCCTGCTTCAACAAGCTCCTTAGCCTCTTTTAGCCCAAGACTTGTTATAGCTCTTACTTCTTTGATTACTGCAACCTTGGCATCACCAAAACCTGTAAGAATAACGTCAAATTCAGTCTGCTCCTCAGCAGCTTCAGCAGCTCCACCAGCAGCAGGTCCTGCAGCAACAGCAACAGGTGCAGCAGCAGATATGCCAAATTTTTCTTCCATTGCTTTAACCAGTTCAGAAGCCTCTATTAATGTAAGACTTCCAATTGCATCAAGCAACTCTTCAATACTTAACTTTGCCATTCCTTTTACTCCTTTATACTTAGTGAATTTCTTCAAGTTAAACGGTTTATTTCCGTAAAACCTATAAAGGGCCAGGCATTGATCCATAACTTTTCACTGTAAATTCTGGAACAGAAATCCTAACCGCTTATATTCAAATAATCAATCTGAATTAATTATTATTTGCCTCTGCAACGGCATTTATGCCACGAGCCAGAGATGCCATTATCTGATTCATGCCAACAGCTATTCCTGTAGCAGAACCATTGATTAAGGACATGGTCTGAGACAGCAGAACCTCTTTTGAAGGAAGGTCAGCTATTCTTTTTATCTGGCTTTCATCATATACTACCTTATCTATTACGCCAGCAGTAAATGAAAATTTATCATTTGTTTTTGCAAATTCTTTCAGGGTTTTCGCCACATCTCCTGCCTCTTCTCCGGCAAAAGCAATAGCAACAGGTCCCTTAAGAAATTCATCAATATTCTCATATCCGCTCTGTTCAAGCGCTCTTTTAAAAAGATTATTTTTTACAACTTTATATTGGGCATTCTTTTCAGTAAGCTGTCTTCTTAATACAGCAAGATCATTTACCTTAACCCCGGAATAATTTGTTACAATAAAATTACCCCTTTGTCCAAGCTTTTCAACCAAATTTTTTACTTCATCTACTTTATATTGCTTTAACATTATTTTTCAATCCCCTTATGATTGATTTTTATACCAGGGCCCATTGATGAGCTTATATAAACCGATTTTATATAATTGCCCTTGGCATCTGCTGGCTTATCTCTCATTAACTGGTTTAAAAAAGCCTTAATATTTTCAACAATAGCTGAATCCTCAAAAGAAACATTGCCTATAAGCATGTGAATTACACCGGTTTTATCTGCCCTGTAATCTACGCGCCCGCCTTTAAGCTCTTTAACTATATCTTTTACATTATCAGTAACTGTTCCTGACTTGGGCTTGGGCATTAACCCCTTCCTGCCAAGAACAGGCCCCAGCTTGCCAACCTCTTTCATCATATCAGGTGTGGCAACTACAGCCTGAAAATCAATCCAGCCTTCTTTAATCTTTTCAATTATTTCTTCAGCTCCAACATAGTCAGCACCTGCATCAAGAGCTTCCTTCTGCTTATCCCCTTTACATAGAACAAGAACCTTTTTGGTTTTGCCTGTTCCTGAAGGGAGCACAGCTGAACCCCTTATATTCTGCAAGCTTTTATGAACAACTTTTATTGACATGTCAACAGATTCATTAAAAGCAGCAGACTTAAGCTCTTTCATAAGCTTTACAGCATCAGCGGGACTATATAGAATTGTTTTATCTACTTTTTCCCTTGCAGCAGTTATTTTTTTTCCTCTTTTCATTTCACAAACCTTTCATAGCTTAACTGTCCCAGGGACTAGCCAACTACCTCAACCCCCATCGATTTTGCTGTACCTGCGATTATATTTGCTCCTGCCTGAATATCATTTGCATTCAGATCCGGCATCTTTATTTGCGCTATTTCTTCAAGCTGCTTTCTGGTAACCTTTCCTGCCTTAACCTTATTAGGCTCGCTTGATCCCTTGTCAACCTTTACAGCTTTTTTTATAAGAACAGAAGCAGGTGGTGTTTTTGTTATAAAAGTGTAGGATCTGTCCTCATACACTGAAATAACAACAGGTATAACTGTACCCATCTGATCTTTTGTTCTGTCATTAAAAGCCTTGCAGAATTCCATTATATTAAGACCATGCTGCCCAAGAGCAGGCCCAACCGGAGGCGCAGGGTTTGCCTGACCACCTGCTATTTGCAGCTTAATCTGATTAACTATCTTTTTTTTCTTTTTAGGTGCCATTGTTATTATCCTATATTACTGAATCAATTATCAGAATTTAATTAGCTTATATTATTACGATTTATATTTTGCCCACCTGGAGAAAATCAAGATCAACTGGTGTAGCCCTTCCAAATATTTCAACCTTTACTTTTAAACGTCCCTTGTCAGGGTAAACTTCCTCAACAACTCCTGTAAAATTATTAAATGGCCCGTCAATGATCTTGACATGCTCACTTACTGCAAAATCCACTGTGATTGTTGTTTTTTCACCTGTTCTTTGTCCTGCTCCACCAAGGGAATCAAACAGAGCAGCTACTTCACTGTCACTTAAAGGCTTGGGCTTGTTAGTTCCAAAAGCGCCCACAAAGTTTGTAACACTGGGCACTCCCCTTACAACAGTCCAGGTGTGATCATTCAGCTCCATGCGCACAAGCACATACCCTGGAAAAACCTTTTTCTGCCTGACCTTCTTTTTACCCTCTTTAACCTCATGAACCTCAACAGTGGGGATCTTCACATCAACGATCTCCTCTGTCAGGCCAAGAGCTTCAACTTTCTTCTCAAGTGTAAGTTTAACCTTATTCTCGTGACCGGAATAAGTATGCACTATATACCATCTTTTTGCCATATCAGCCCATCACTACCTTTATAAGCTTCATTAGAGCTGTATCAACAAACCATAGAAATACAGATATAATTATTACTGTAATTACAACAACAATTGTAAAGCTGGTAACCTCATCCCTGTCAGGCCAGGTGACTTTACGCAGCTCTTCCTTGGCTCCTTTAACGAAATTTATTAAATTTTTTATTCTCAAAACCAATTGGGGTAACTCTAAGCCTTGCTTTCTTTATGAACTGTGTGTTTTCTATCAAACTTGCAGTATTTTTTAATCTCAAGTTTACCTGATTGACCCTTCTTGTTCTTTGTAAAAGAATAATTCTTTCTTTTACACTCCTGACATACAAGCAATACCACGTCTCGCATCTCTACTACCCCGTAATTTTATATAATAAACCTAGTGCAAACTATTATCCGACCTCTTCCAGTCAAGCATTTTTATTGCATTTTTCAGGAAAAGATTAATTTCAGCTATAAATCAAGTTAGCCCACGACCAGAATCGAACTGGTGACCTTTTGCTTACCATGCAAATGCTCTACCTACTGAGCTACGTGGGCAAAACCAATAGAAGTATAATTAAACCATAGAAACATGGGTTTATCTGTCAACAATTAATTTTTAAGGGATTTAGCATGGTTTTATTAAAACTATGCTCTTTTTTGCCTGTTACCGGTTTTTAAACAGCTCCTGTTTCAATGCTCACTGCGCAAAGGGTAATGACATCATAAGATTAACCTTTACAATTGGATCTTTTTTTACATCACTGTAATCTGCAATATTTTCTGCTATAATCTCGCCTCCATGGCGCACCATAACCTTATCCACATACGTGAGACCAAGACCAAAATCAAGGGTATTGTATTTTTCATGAACAAGCTTTGAAATCCTGAAAAAGGGCTCAAAAACTATTCTTTCATATTCTGCCGGTATTCCTATAATATCATCTCCTGCTTTTTGAGGATCATTAAGAACCGATATTCTCAGGTTATTCCCTTGAGAAAAAAGAAGAACAAGCACGCTTGTGTTTTGTCTGGAAAACTTGAGTGCATTAATAATAAGCTCATATACTGCATCAGAAAAATATTCAGAATTAATATTGATTTTATTCTTTTTTAAAGAAGCGGGAAATTCGTTTAAAATAACACGGTTTTTATTTATTTTTACAAAAGGCTCGGCTTTTTTAATTGAGTTTTTAATAAGATTAAAAATATCCCTTACTGTAACAACTTCAAGCTCTATCTCATTTGATGTAATCCAGTCAATGCCGGCAAAAATTTTAAAAGCATTCTGGGCTATAACAACGTTTTTCATTGCTTCATCAAAAAGACCTGATTCAACTGTTATCATCCCATTGTTCTTTTTTGCTGTTCTGTCCATCATCTCCATAAATGTAATAAGAGTACCAAAACCAGCCCCCTGGGTAAAGCTGTTGTTTATATTGCTGAATATGGATCTGTCTGTTCTGGAAATATTCCTTTCAAGCATTTTCTCCTTCCAGGACTGCCAGTCCATATCCCTGTCAATGGAGCCTGTGCCTGATTTTTTAATATACTCTTCAGCTTTCAGGAGTTCCGCTTCTTCTTTTTTCTTCTCTGTTATATCATCACCTGTTAAAAGAAAATGTCCCACCTGGCCATCGTTATTCATTATTTTAGATATGTAGGCCATTAAAAAGTAAACTTCCCCGCTTTTGGATGTGTTGTACATTTCCCCTTTCCAGTTTTTTGCACTTGCTATTGATTCAAGCAATCCAGGTTCAGGAGTTATGGGGTTTGCCTTTTCAGTTATAACCAGCCCCACAAGCTCGACTTTTGAATATCCGGAAATTTCACAAAAGCGCCTGTTCACATACTTGACAACACCATTGCTTTCAATTATTACTATTGCATTGCTGCTTTGCTCTGTTGCATCAATAAACAGACGGATTTCCCCTTCAACAATATTTCGTTTTTCGATTTCCTGAATAAGAGATGTGTTGAGTTTTTGGAGCTCGCCTGTTCTGTTTTTTACTTCATCTTCAAGGCTTGTCATCTGCCTGGACATTGCAGCTTCTGCTTTTTTCCTTTCAGTAATTTCCCTTATAATTACAAGAAAATTCTCCTCTCCTGTGTGTACAATTCTGGAATCATAAAAAGTACTTTTATCCCCATCTTTCATTTCATATTCAAAAAACTGAACCTCTCCATTCTCCATAGCCCTGGAAAAATAACTTTGCGCTTTGGAGTTTGTTTCCATATTCCAGTACTTTTCTACAATCTCTGTATATTTTTCATCTACAGGCTCCCCATCAGGGTTTATCTCAAAAAAGATGTCAGGTATGGCAGAGAGTATTTTTTTACTATTAGCTTCACTTTCCTTTAACCGATTTTCCATATCAAACCTGTAAAGTGCCATATCAATAGCTGATTTAAGCAAATAACTGCTAAATGGCTTTACTATATAATTTTGAGGAAGGGACTTTTTAGCCCTGTCAAAGGTGTTCTGATCAGTCGAAGATGTTATATATATAAAAGGAATGTTGTATTGATTATAAATTTTTTCCGCTGTTTCAATTCCATCAATTTCACCAGCAAGTATAATATCCATAAGTACAAGATGG
>JBBAGC010000054.1:0-9032 GCA_041655115.1 Spirochaetota bacterium
CTCAACAGGTCTTATCTCTGTTGTTGCTATGGGACCCTTTCCATCAAGCGGATCTCCAAGAGGAGTTACAACCCTGCCCAGAAGAGCCTCTCCAACAGGTACAGCAAGGATTCTATCAAGCCTCTTTACAGAATCACCTTCTTTAAGAGTAAGATAATTACCCAGGACTGCAGCACCAATTGTATCTTCCTCAAGGTTAAGAACCATTGCCTGAACACCATTTTCAAACTCCAGCATCTCACCTGACATGGCATTTCCAAGTCCGTGTATTTTGGCAATTCCATCACCCATCTGAATTACCGTTCCAACCTCACTGACCTCAAGCTCGGCTTTATAACTTTCAATTTCTTTCTTTATTATCGATTTAATTTCATCTGTTTTAATCTTCATAAGCCACTTCACTCCTGACTTTACTATTTAATAGATTGCTTTTTATATTTTTTAATCCCTTGGATAATGAACCATCAATTACAAGGTCACCAATTTTGATGATAATACCGCCCAGGATTGATTCATCTACTTTCTCAGTTACAATAATTTCTTTTTTCAGTTTTTCCCCTATCTGACTTTTAATACTTGCAATCAGTGATTCTTCTAAGGAGGCTTGAGATATAACAGTAATCCGCTCCCTATTATTATGTTCATCATCTAATTTTACAAAAGCTTCATAAATGCCACTGATTGAGTCCTGACGATCATTATCAATCAATAAATCCAATAAATCCAAAGTGTTTTCAGATATCTTACCAGCAAAGACTTTATTCATAAGAGATTTCTTTGCTTCAATGGTAATACCAGGAGCGTATATATAACTTTTAAAGTCAGCTTCCTCAGCAAGAATCTGAGCAACCACTCTCAAATCCTCTTCAACCTGGGAAATTATATTTTTTTCTTTTGCTATTTCAAATATTGAACTAGCATAAACTCGAGCTACATCATTTAGTAGAGCCACTTTGCTTACCTTTTTTTCTTTTTTTAAGCCGGACAGTTCAGATTACTGAACTGTCCCAACTTTATTAAGAGTCTCTTGTACTAGAACTTTTTGATCATCCGGGTTAAGATTTTTGCTTATTATTTTTCCAGCAATTTCTGTTGAAAGAACAACAATCTCAGCCTTAAGTTCTGACAAAGCCTTATCCTTAGCAAGATCTATCTCTTTTCTGACTCTTTCAGATAATTCCTTAGCTTCAGAATTAGCTTTTTCAATGATCTCATTTCTAATGTTTTCAGCAGCTGATTTTCCATTCGCGATTATTGTCGCAGACTCATTTTTGGCTTCAGCCATCATTTCCCTATGCTGATTCAAAAGCTTTTCTGCTTCAAGCCTTGCTCTATCAGCACTTTCAATATCACTACGTACTTTTTCTGCTCTGGCATCTAGTGCCTCAACAACAGGTTTCCAGGCTGCTTTCCATAGAATCAGCAACAACACTACAAATGTTATTATTGTCCACAGTAATAAACCCGGACTAACCTTAAGCAAACCTTCCTGTATCGCTTCCATAGACAACTACCAATAATAATTATAAATTTACTTCTATTGCTTGAAAACTACTACTTTTCTACTTCTGCTACTGGTGCAGCGCTTTGAACTGGAACTTGTTTAATATCCTGTGTTGCAAGCATGAAGATAACAACAAGAGCAAAAAATGTAAAACCTTCAATAAGAGCTGCAGCAATGATCATAGTAGTTCTTAAGTCACCACTTACCTCAGGCTGACGAGCCATACCTTCAAGAGCTCCGGCTGCCAGTTTCCCAATTCCAAGGGACGCACCTACAACAATTATCCCTGCTCCAAGACCTGCTGCCAAGTAAGACACCGCTAAGTATTCCATCAATTTCCTCCTGAAAATCTAATGTTTTAATTTTTTTTTCTTAATTTAACCAAACAAGATTAATTAAGCAATCCTTATTTTTAACCTGTTCAAAAAAATCAGGCTTAATGAGCATGTACTGCTGAACCAATAAACATAGCTGACAATACTGTAAAAATATAGGCCTGTATAAAACATACAAGCAACTCAACCATATATATAACAAGTGACAGTGTCACTGAACCAATACCTACAGAATAGCTTTGAAACATCATAACAAGGTAAAGAAATATTACTATTACAACGTGCCCCGCTGTCATATTTGCAAAAAGTCGTATGGTAAGAGCAAAGGGCTTTATAGCAAGGCCAACAAATTCAATAGGCCATAATAAAAAATACATAACAAAGGGAATTCCACCTGGAACTATTCCTGAAAAAATCCATTGAGGACCCTGTCTAAGCGTACCAACAACAAACATACAAAACATTGTAGATATAGAAAGACCTGCTGTTACACCCAGATTACCTGTAGCAGTTGCCATACCCGGTATTTGACCAAGATAATTCATAAAAATAACAAAGAAGAAAAGAGTAAGAAAGTAAGGCATGGCCTTTTTTGTAAAACCATGACCAAAGTTTGGTTCAACAATTTCATCATGAACAAAGCTTATCATGGCTTCCCACAAGTTCACCCATCTTGACCTGGAGCCAAGTGGTGAATTTTTTATTTTTTTTGCCAAAGGCACAAAAACCACAGCACAGAGAAATACTGTTAACCACATCATCAAAACAATCTTTGTAATTCTCAGATCAAAAACCCCCAGAAACATAACAGGGTCGGACTTAATCACTTCAACTGGATGACCGTGAAAGCATTCCACAACAGGCTGTGAATGCGGGATCTGCAATCCCAAGAAAGTATTCAGCTTGAAAATAAGATTATAAAATATATCAACCAGCCCACCGGGCTCAACCTGATACAACATCTCTTGATCTGAAACATGCCCTACAACAATATCATAAACAGACTCTTTTGGACAAGCCTCTGCTCCAGCAGACGATATAAATGAATTAACAAAATGAACAAAGCGAACCATGGAATATAACCTCATTTTATATTTATTCAGATTTCAATGCACACGAATGCACGGACTCACCTGAATAGATAAATTCAATTTAATCCTAAAGGATTAACCGGAAAAGGAAATAAAGATTTTTTTTGAAAATTTTTTATATTTATAATTTTTACACACACAGACAAAATAAACATTTTTTTGCCTGATTCAAAAATTATACAAAGCCATTTAATTTGTAAATCTTTTTTTTTAAAAAATCCGGTTTTTTTAAAAATTTTACATATTCAGGTGCAATTCAACAGTATTTTCTACCAATTCCACTTTTTTCGCACCTGTTTGCCTTTCTTTTTGGCCTCCTTTTCTCTTTTAGCCATAGAATCCAGCTCCTTAAACAGGTGATAAAAACCTATAACCATTCCAAGAACAGTTCCAATTCCTACAAATAAAGGTGATTTATTAAAATGCAAATCAAGTCTGTACCCTCCATAAACAAATAGAAGGATTATAATAGCCAGCTGCATACCTATGGTAATATTTGCAAAAACAACCTGTACAGTCCTATCTTTTTTTTCCAAGTCAACCTCTTTTTCAATAATTCTTAATATCTTTAGGCTTTATGATATTAATGATGCTTATTTATCTCTTAACACCTAATATATTAACCTGATTTACAAATTTTACAACAAAAATGTAATTATTTGATTTATAAAGCAGAGCTGCTAATGTTTTTTTCTCCCTTGTTCGATAATTTGCATATATACCACAAAATCAGAAGCAGCTCAATCATTTTATTGCATCTGATTTTAATTATTTAAATTATTAAGGCATTTACTGTAATTAAAAGGAACCGCAATAATGAATATTTCTATTAATCTGATAAATACTGGAACTGAATTTATAGCAAACTGCCCTGAACTGGATATAAACTGTTATGGCTCTGATAAAGAAGAAGCAATGCAGCGGATAAGAAAAGTTATTGCTTTTTATATTGAATCAGCCAAGGAGCTTGGCCTTGATATTAATCTTAACCCCTTAAAAGAAACCTCTATTAAAGGCTTTGAAAACGTTTATACTTATTTCCACAACTTTTCAAAGGATACAATAAACTAAAAAATATTAGACATCAGCAATACTTCATAGTTTTTGCATATCCATGGATATTTGCGCATAGGCTGAATGATTATGGATTGATTCCATATTCTCAGATTCAACAGAAAACCAGAGCACGCCATTTGTTTGCTTAAGCTTTATTGCTGCATTCCTTACCATATCTTCAACAAAAACAGGGTTTTCATAGGATTTTTCAGTTATATATTTTTCATCCTCACGCTTGAGAAGGGAATAGACATCAGAGCTTGCAGAAGTTTCAGCAATCTGAATAATATCCTCAATCCATATTTTTTCTACAGCTTTGATTTGAACAGTGAAGAGAGATCTTTGATTATGCGCACCATATCTGCTTATTTCCTTGGAACAGGGACAAAGCGAAAGCACAGGAACCTTGACCTCCATCATATAATAATCCTGGTCTGAATTTGCAACAAAACGGCAGCTATACTCCATTTTTCCCTTTTCACCAGATACAGGAGCTGTTTTTGTGATAAAATATGGAAACTCGATTTCAAAATGTGCTCTTTCTGCATCAAGCTGATCCTTCATTTCATCCAGAATTCCCCTTATTTTTCGGATATCAATGCCATTTCTATGCCTGTTAAGAATTTCCACAAATCTGCTCATATGTGTGCCCCTGAATTGATGGGGAAGATTTACATACATATTTACAACAGCCACAGTGTGCTGAC
Source organism: Spirochaetota bacterium (assembly GCA_041655115.1). GTDB lineage: Bacteria > Spirochaetota > UBA4802 > UBA4802 > UBA5550 > JBBAGC01. Next base: position 4,694 of record JBBAGC010000054.1, read on the forward strand.
TCCCACAATCCCTGTCCAGGACAACTACAGGATAACGAATATCCTTGACCCCTACCTTATTTATAGGAATATTTCTGTGATCCGGCTCGGACTGAATATCTTTTAATTGTGTTTTTGCCATTGTACTTCCTGCAATACTAAATATTTTTTTTAAACCCAGGCATTTAATCAAATCCTGCTGTAAGGAGAAAAGGGCCATCAGCAGTAATAGCAATTGTGTGCTCAAACTGGGCAGAGAGCCCTCCATCAGCTGTAACCGAAGTCCACCCATCGTCAAGAACTATAAGCTCACCCAGACCCTGGTTCACAATAGGTTCTACTGTCATAACCATGCCCTCTTTAAGGGTAAGCCCCTGACCTTTACAGCCATAGCTTGGAACAATCGGGGATTCATGAAGAGCATAGCCTACTCCATGACCGGTAAAGTTTTTAACAACTGAATATCCAAGACCTGTAACATAGGATTCTATTGCACATCCTATATCTCCAATTTTTTTTCCAGGGTGCATCTGTGAGATGCCGCTTAGCAATGCGCCAAATGCCCCTTTAACCAGATTAAGGGCATCTTCACTGGCTTCTTCTATTACAAAAGTTGAACAGGAATCAGCAAAATAGCCATGCATCACTGTTCCTACATCTATTTTTACAATATCACCTTTTTGTATCCGACATTTTTTTGAAGGAACTCCATGAGATGCAACATTATTCACTGATATGCAGGAAGCAAAGCCATAACCCTTAATAGTTTTAAAAGCAGGCCTTGCCCTGTTTTTTAAAATAAAATCTTCTATATATGAATCAACTTCCCAGGTTGTTAAACCTGCAAGATCCATCAGCCTTATCTGCATAAAGATGTCATAAATAATCCTGCCACAATCCCTGATCCTCTTTATATCATCTGTGCTTTTTATTCGAACCTCTTTTTTCATGGTTTAAAAATAAAATCCGGAAAAAATTTATTTAACTGCTTCCTGTTTTTCAGAAGAAACTCCATCAGATGTTTTATCCTTTTCAGATGTTTCAGGAGAATCTATAAGACCTGCAAAAGTTTTTATCTTAACTTCCATATCCTTCATAATTACAGGATTTTCACGAAGGTATCTTTTTGCATTTTCCTTCCCCTGCCCTATTCTTTCATCACCATGGGAATACCATGTACCTGCTTTTTTTATAAGATCATACTTCACAGCAAGATCAAGTATGCCCCCTTCCCTGGATATTCCCGAATCATACATTATATCAAATTCAGCCTGTTTAAATGGAGGAGCAACCTTGTTTTTCACAACCTTTACCCTTACCCTGTTTCCTACTGCATCATCACCAGCTTTAAGAGTTTCAATTCTTCGGATATCAAGCCTTACTGATGAATAAAATTTCAGGGCATTCCCGCCTGTTGTTGTTTCAGGTGAGCCAAACATCACACCTATTTTCATCCTTATCTGATTAATAAATATAACACATGTATTGGATTTTGCAATAATTCCGGTAAGTTTACGAAGTGCCTGGCTCATAAGCCTTGCCTGGAGTCCCATGTGGGCATCTCCCATGTCTCCGTCAATCTCTGCCTTGGGCACAAGAGCTGCTACTGAATCCACTACAATTATATCTATACCATTGGATCGTACAAGTGCTTCTACTATTTCCAAAGCCTGTTCACCCGTGTCAGGCTGAGAAACAAGAAGATCATCAGTATTAACTCCAAGTCTTTTTGCATACACTGGATCAAGGGCGTGTTCTGCATCAATAAATGCTGCTGTTCCTCCAGCTTTTTGTGCTTCACCAACTATATGAAGTGTGAGTGTGGTTTTACCAGATGATTCAGGCCCGTAAATTTCCACAACCCTTCCCCGTGGCACACCACCAACCCCAAGGGCTATATCCAGCTCAATTGAACCTGTGGAAATAGCAGCAACCTGCGCTTTTGCCGTATTATCTCCAAGGCGCATGATGGAACCCTTTCCAAACTGCTTTTCTATTTGCAGCATAGCAGCATCAATAGCCTGATTTTTCATATTTAATTCTTTTTGATCTGACATAGCCTCTCCTGTTTGTTTCATTATATTGTTTTTATTTAGCTCTGATATAAAACATCAGGCTCATATTATTAATACGTTTTTAACAGCTTTGTGTACGACTTTTTTTAATAATGCCTGGCTTTTAAAACATTGCAAACCCGAACTACATAAACGTATAGTACATAGGTCGGCTAATTTGTCAAACCTTTCACTATATTTTTGTTTAGTTTATTTTTTTTCAAAGATTTTAAAATTTTTTCATCCCTGTTTTCCAAAGTTTTCCAAGGATAGGTTAAGAAAACAGGGAATTGGCTCCCTTTATTAAGACTAAACGCCTTTAACCAGAGAACCAGCTGAAGGCCTTAAACCCTCTTTTTTCATATATTCCAGCTTATTCAGTGCATCAACAAATGAAAAAATTCCTGCAACAGATATATCTATGCTCATACCATTACCAAATACCTTAACCAGGTTGCCGTCAACAATTTCTTCAACTGTTACAGAGACCTCACATAATGCATCAGAACCGCCTGTAATTGCAACCAGATTAAATGCCCTGATGTAGGCCTTTGTCCCTGTTATCTTCTTAACAGCATTAACACCAGCATCAACCCCGCCATTGCCGTGTGCAACTTCAAAAAGACCCTCTTTTGAATCATAGGAATCTTTGAGAGTAACCATTGTCATTGGTGCAGAAAACATTCCTGTGGAAATCTGTACATTCTCAACAGAATATCTCCATTTATGATCCTTTCTGTGAAGCACCTCCCCTATTATTGCTATAAGATCCTCTTCAAATATCTCTTTTTTCCTATCAGCTATACATTTGAATCTTGAAAAAAATGCATCAAGCTGATCCTGTGTCAGTTCATATCCAAGTTCAGCAAGCCTTGACATAACAGCATGCCTGCCTGAATGCTTTCCAAGCACCAGCTTTGACTTGCTTATGCCTATATCCTCAGGCTTCATTATTTCATAGGTCATTGAATTTTTTAACACACCATCCTGATGTATTCCTGATTCATGAGCAAAGGCATTATCCCCCACTATAGCCTTATTGGGCTGCACAGAAACCCCTGTGATATTTGTAAGAAGCTTGCTGGCCTGCATAATCTGCCTGGTGTTTATATCAGTGTATAAATTAAAAATATCACCTCTTGTTTTCACTGCCATAACCAGCTCTTCCATTGCTGTATTGCCTGCTCTTTCTCCAATTCCATTTACAGTACACTCCACCTGCCTGGCTCCTGCCTCTATTGCTGCAATTGAGTTTGCAACAGCAAGCCCAAGGTCATTATGACAGTGAACAGAAATAATTGCCTTATTGATGTTCTTTACATTATCAAAAAGATATTTAATTAAATCATGGAATTCTGTTGGTACTGTATAGCCAACTGTATCAGGAATATTCACAACAGAAGCACCAGCCTCAATAACAGCCTCTACCATTGAAGCAAGATAAACCCTGTCACTCCTTGTTGCATCCATTGCTGAAAACTCAACAGTCTTTACCAGCTTTGAAGCATAGGCAACTGCATCAACTGCCTGTCTTAGCACCTCTTCCCTGGTTTTTTTAAGCTGATATTCAATATGAATATCAGAGCTGGAAATAAAAGTATGTATTCTTGGGAAAGCAGCCTTTTCCAGAGCCCTTGCAGCAGCATCAATATCCTTTTCATTTGCCCTTGCAAGGCCTGCAATCTGGGTCTCCTTAAGTTTTTGTGACACCATCTGCACTGCTTCAAAATCCCCGTCAGATATAACAGGAAAACCCGCTTCTATTATATCAACCCCAAGCTTTTCCAGCTGATCTGCAAAAATGAGCTTTTCCTTTATGTTCATGCTAAAACCAGGGGCCTGTTCACCATCCCTTAATGTTGTATCAAAAATATAAATTTTATCCTTCATATAAGTATTCTCCATTTAAAATTAAAATAAAATCAAAATTACAATTAACCTGTAAAACCCGGTTCTCTAATAACTACAATTGCTTAAAAGTGAGATTAAACGAGAAAAACATTCCCTGCACCTCCAGATTTGCAGTTTTAATCCAAAAAAAAGACCGTCACTCTGTTTCGTAACGGTCTTTTCCTAATCAGCTATGGTAAAAAGACATCACAAAACAGCACCAGCTCCAGGCAGGTTAAGGAGAAGAGCGAGAAGCAGAATATTGCCTGTTTGTAATATCATAGTTATATTCCTTATTATAAATACTTTACTAAAAAAATGTATATCTTTGTCAATTTAAAAAACTATAATTTTTCAAATCTTGATAAAAAATATCGATTAAAAATTTTAATACCAAGCTGGTTCTGTCGATCTAT
>JBBAGC010000055.1:0-9001 GCA_041655115.1 Spirochaetota bacterium
TTATAAAAAAAGAGTGGCCCCGCCACTCTTACAAGCGTCATTATCAAATATGAAGTATTAATTTCAAGTGTTTTTTATACCCTAAGCCTTATCACATCCTTTATTTTCATATCTCTAAACCCAGGCTCTTTTTCCCCAGTATAAAGATTAAGATCAATATAAGGTGTCAAATCTATATTTTTATTCCCATAAGCTATGCTTTCTATTTCTTCCCATGCATCAACTGTTTTTTCAACAGCTATTTTTATCAGATGAAGTACTGACTCATACCTTAAACCCTTTTGACCAGCAGGATACTGCCATCTTCCCTGATGCAGATTAAGTGCATCATCATCAACTTTCTTAAAGCCAGGGTATCTTACAAAAAAATCAGTATAAAAAAAGGGATATTCATTAATTTTATCCATAATTTTTTTCAAACGAAGATTTTCTGTTCTTTTAAGCCTGTAACACAGCTTAATATTGGAAGGAATCCTGTCAATAGCAGGCACATGCCCAATAGAGCCATCAATCTCAATCCCGGAAAGCTTTTTAAATTCTTTGTTAAAAAGATTAATATCAAACTCTTTTAACCCCTGAAGTATGAGAACTTTCAAAGACAGCTCAAGAAACCGTTTTTTCCCATGTGCAATAAAAGGAAGCATTTCATCAATATCCGGATTTTCGCCCCCTTCATCTTTATAAAGAAAAAAGTTATCAATATTGTACTGGAACAGTAAATTTGATTTTCTTGAAAAAATTATATCCTTTTTTGTCCAGGCAGATGGGAACCCTGAAAAATAAAAAACAAATGGGTGAATAATAGAATCTGCAATTATATGAGAAACATAACCCATAATATAAGCCCTTTGAGAAGCTGCCCACTCATTCCTGCTGTCCCTGTAATCCTTTATAATATCAATTAATTTTTCAGCATAAACATAACCTTTATTATCATGAAGAGCAAAGGCAATATCATTCCCATAGTTTTCGCCTTTTTGCCTGATGCTCATATAATCAAATATATTGGGGCCTATGCTTCCAAACAAACCGGCTTTCATATGTTCCGGTGAATTAAAAAGGGAAACAATTGACTTGAAAATATAAGAAGAGGAGCTTTTTTTTGAAACTGCTTCAAGGGTTCTTTTAAAAATTACATTATGTGTGTATATACCTGGCATTTACCAACCTCTCTGAGTTACTGAGGAAATATTTAAAATCATCTCAAAGAAGATTAAAGTGTCAAATATAATAAATCCACAATGTCAGTTCCTTAAGATATATTTTAATGATTGCAAAACTTAAGGACTAACAATTAATAAATTCAATTTTTTAAAAATAAATACTTGAGAATTCACTACAAGTAAATATAAACATACATAAATACTCCACAGGGATATAAAAATTGAATTATAAAGTACATCCGCTTCTTAATGGTTTTTTTACTGTTTCATTTTCCAGCGAAAATGATGTTAAATTCCCCAAGGTTGAAAATATTCCCAGCTTCTCTTTCCTTATAACAGATGAAAACAATATACCCATACTTGTTGATACAGGGTTTGACATAAATAAAATTCCAGGATCTGACTCAACGGGCATTATAAAAGAAAAGCACCATCTAAAATACAATTTAAAAAAATTCGGATTTACCCCTTTGGATATTAAAACCGTTATCCAGACACATCTCCACTGGGATCACTCTGCAAACATAGGCCTTTTCCCTAATGCGGATATATTTGTACAAAAAGCTGAAATTGAAGGACTTTTTAATCTGCGAAAAAACGAAGAAACCTCATACAGCCCCTCTCACTGGCTTGATTCATTAAGCAGATTCCGCCTTGTGCAGGGAACCTGCGAATTAAGGCCAGGGCTTAAACTCATTCCTTCATCAGGGCATACTGAAGGGCACCAGTCTGTTGAAATAAAAACAGCAGATAAAACCGTAACACTTATAGGGGACTCACCTTTTTCATACGAATGGCTCTGGACACTTATACCTGATGAACAGTGGGCAGAATTTAAATCAGGTGATGGAAGCCGCTTTTACTGGCTGAATAAATCTGCTCCTATATTAAAAGAGTGGCTTAAAAATCAGCCTGTTTTTGTATGCCCTGATAACATGGATCAGGATATGAAAACCAGCCCTGATACTGAAAAAAAGGAGGTTAAGATCTTTTCCCACGATCCAGGACTCATTGGTAAAGAAATAATTTAACCACATAATTATAAAAATTTCAGCCCTGTCTCACTCCTGAAATTCTAATCACTAATTAGAACCTCTTATTACATGTCTCTTAGCCAAAAAAATAAAATAATAACCTTCTTTTACCCTGTTTTTTAAAAAAATTTTCTTTTTTTAAAAAAAATTCAAAAAAAATCGGTCAAAAAACGTATATATATTGATCGATATTGTACTTCTTTCGCTTTTCTTAAGCGCCAAAACCTGTGCAGTCCCGATCATAAAAAATTTAAAAATATTTATAATTTTAAGGAGATGTTTAAAAAATGAAAAAAGTTTTTTATTTTCTCGTAGTAAATGCTGTAATAGTTTCATCAGCATTTCAAAATCTTTCTGCTCAGGAAATAACAAATCAGGAAACAACAAAAAATTCCACCCTTCCCTCATTTCAGCTGCTTCTTTCAGGTAATCTGGGATATGTTCCCAATTCATCAATGGATAAAGCTGTTAAAAGCTATGGTGATTTCACTGCTATCGAGCTTAATGCAGTTAATATTGGAGACCCCTTTAAAGGTGAGGATAAAAAATCTGTTCTTGGAGCTGGTGTTGATCTTGAAGGGCGATTTTTTCTTGGATCAATCGGTTTTGGATTATCAGCAGGATACCAATATGGAGGAGAATCAAAATCAACAGCAAAAGCCAGCGGGTATGCTTCTGAAAAATATTTATCATTAACCCTGACTGCGATCTCATACCTTGGAACTGCATACTACAGACATGTAATTAATGAAACCAGTTTTCTCCTTCTCGGAGTTGGTGGAGGCTATTATCAGGGAACAATGAAGCTAACAGAAGAAGCTAAAAAGTTTTTAAACGATAATTTTAAAGACAAGATTGATTTTAAAGGGAATGCCTTAGGAGGCCATATTAAATTAGAATACAACCGGATGCTCGGTTCAGCTACCCTTTTTGGTGGAGTCATGGGTCGATATGTCAATATAGACAAATTTAAGAAAAATGGTATTGCTCTTACCTCCAATGGGAGTAATATTGAAGGGGGATTTTCAGGATTATTACTATACTGCGGTGTTGGGATGAATTTTTAACTCAAAAAAAATCAATTAACTCTGTTAAATGATAAAATTAAAAACAGCAAAACTAATTCCACACTTTTCTTTTATAGTGGAAAGTGTGGAATTTTTTAAACATAATCTCTTCTATTATAAATATATAAAAAGTTTATCCCCTTATATGTTTTTTACCGATAATCTCCATAAATACTCTTCGTAAAGTATAAATACATATGAAAAAAAAATCAATATCTATAATAATCCTCATTTTATTACTCACTGCTTTTGCGCCAAATATAGGAGCTGATGATTATCAGTACCAGTATTTCACAGAAGACAAGGATAAGTATGTTCCCTTTTCAGATTATATTCCCAGGATAAGAATGCATCAATACACCCATCCTCATTTTTTAGAAGATTATTACCAGCTTTACGGAATGAAGCTTTACTACAATGAAAACTCCCTGCGCAAGAACATAGAAATGCTCAAAAGAGGACTTAACAGCAAATTTCGCCATCCCATAAATGCCCTTGTAAAAGTAGAAACAGAACAGGAATATTTAAAATATAGAAAACTCATGTTTATGCACATGAATATTATGATAATGAGAAATTACATGAGAATAGGCGTAAGATACGACATGAAAAAAATATATTTTCACAATGTTGATCATGCTGAAGAAATAAGCAAAAGCCTTGAAATTGCAGAACAGTTTTACAAAGACGCATTACCCTACTGGTTTGAAGCAAAAAAACATGCAACTGAAGCAAGCAGAATAAAACTAACCACAAAAATGTCAAATATCGAATCTGAAAGATATTCTATTATTAAAGGTGAACTGAATTTTGAAAAAATTATAAACAAGCATATAGCTGATATTTTTTTAAAACAGGCTCAGCTAAAAAATTATCTTGCATCATCGCAAAAATAGTTTAACTTAAAGTATCCACCTGGGATTTAACAGCCTTTTAGAACACATTAGGGGAGATTTATAAAAATGATCAATTTAATAAAAACCAGAAGATCAATAAGACAGTTTCAAGACCAGCCTGTTTCGGATAATATAATATACGAAATACTTGAGGCAGGCAGATGGGCTCCTTCAGGAAAAAACAATCAGCCCTGGAGATTTGTAGTTATAAAAAACAGGGAAATAAAAGACAAATTAGCTTCACTGACACAATATTCTTCCATAATAAAAAGCTCTGATTTTGCTGTGGCTATATTTTATCATGCTCCATCAGGTTATGACAGAGACAAAGATTTAATGAGCCTTGGATCATGTATACAAAACATGCTGCTTCAAGCCCATGCATCAGGCATTGGCTCTGTATGGCTTGGTGAAATTTTAAAGAATAAAAAAAAGATAAATCCCATACTTGAAATAGGCGAAGAAAATGAAAACATGGCTATTATTGCCTTTGGATATCCAAAAAACAAGGCAGAAAGTGAACGCTTAAGCATGAATGAGCTTCTGCTTAAAATTCTTTAATTGAAAAAATTTTAAACCGGACAAACAGGCTTGATTATTATAATTTTTATTATTTTATGTTTTTTAGCTTTGCACCTGCTGATATTCATTAAAACCAGCAAAGCCAAAATACTTATGCTCAACCTGATTCCTGTTCTTTTTATCATAATACCGGTATATTTTAACAATTTCAAAGCAGGTTTTTTCCAGGCAGATAGCATCATATATCTTGGCCTCTTTTTAATTCCTCATGCAAATACAATTCTCCTTTTTAATCATTCTTTTATTGAAGAAAACTCTCTTATCCGAGCTATGGATTTAATTATTATTCCATTTCTTCTTCTTTTTCTTGTGCTTGATGATTACCGCCTATATTCAATCTGCGCATTTCATTTAACAGCATATCTTTATCTTTTTGTATCTATTCGCAAAAAGCTTTTTGAAAAAAAACTCATTATTCTTCTTCTTTTCAATCCAGTTTTCATTATACTTTATCTTTTTAAACTTTTATCATTTGATACCTTTATTATATTTTTTGCACTTTCATTTCTGCTTTATTATTTTATAATAATATCAGGCTACACAAAAAAATTAATAGGTTTTACCAACCGTTTTTCAAATATAAACCTTTTGAATAAAAACCTGAACCAGAGAATAAACAGGCTAAGGCAAAGCAGCGAACAGCTTAAAAGAATAATTGCACAAAAAGATATTGAACTCCTCCAGGTGGCACGTCACGCCAGCCTTGCAGAAGTGACTACAGGAATAGCCCATGAATTAGCCCAGCCCCTTACCGGAATTAAGTGTATAGCACAAAATCTTGTTGATGACATCTCCTGCAATGATCTTGATATGGAGCAGACCGCATCTGATCTGGAAAAAATTTCATCCCTTGTAGATCGTTCATCATCGATCATTGACCATATACGCTCTTTTTCAAGAAAACGCGGATTTTCTCTGCGCCCTGTTGATATAAATACATGTATTCTAAATAGCATTGACTTGATAAACAACCAGATGAAAAAAAACAGTATTGATGTTATTTTTATTCTGGATGATACAATACCCAAAATCTGGGGAGATAACCTGGCGTTAGAACAGCTTTTTATTAATCTTATACTAAATTCAAAAGATGCAATTCTTTCAAAACAGGATGAAGAACCCTACCTTTCAGGCTTTATTAAAATTACCACTGCAACAAAGGAAAATCAGGTTATTCTTATTCTTGAGGACAATGGAAACGGCATACCAGAGGATATAATAACAAAAATATGGACACCTTTTTTTACCACAAAACTCAAAGGAAAAGGCACAGGCATAGGCCTCTCTTTAAGTCATAGAATAATTAAGGAGCATAATGCAGAAGTTCTTGTAAACACATCAGCACGTGGAACAGTTTTTACAATCAGGTTCTCTATTGACCCGCCTAATGAAGATTAACTCATTAAATTCAAGTAGATAAAAAAGGGCTGTTTCGGAAAACTATAAACATTCCCCAAAATCAGCCCTGCATTTGTTAAATCATTTTTTCCAAACGCTTATTTATCTCACGAAGGAATTCTTCTGTATTAACAGCGCGTAAATCAGAATCATTGCAAAGCATGGCAAGATCTTTTGTCATAACACCATCTTCTATTGTATCAATTGAAGCCTGCTCCAGCTTATCTGCAAAAGATACCAGTTCCTGATTTGAATCAAGCTCACCCCTTTTTCTCAAAGCGCCAGTCCATGCAAAAATTGTAGCCATTGAATTTGTGGAAGTCTCCTCACCCTTTAAATGCTTATAATAATGCCTCTGCACAGTTCCATGCGCAGCCTCATATTCATAATGCCCATCAGGAGAAACAAGAACAGATGTCATCATGGCAAGGCTTCCAAAAGCTGTTGCAACCATATCAGACATCACATCCCCGTCATAGTTTTTACATGCCCAAATAAATCCCCCATCTGAACGAACAACCCTGGCAACAGCATCATCTATCAATGTATAAAAATATTCTATATTCAGATTTTCAAATTTCTCTTTATATTCAGCATCATAAATATCCTGAAATATATCCTTAAATGTATGGTCATATTTTTTGGATATAGTATCCTTTGTTGAAAACCAGAGATCCTGCTTCATATCAAGGGCATAGTTAAAGCATGAGCGGGCAAAACTGTTTATTGACTTATCTGTATTGTGCATGCCCATTATTATACCTGATCCGTCAAAATCATGAATAGTCTGTTTTGTTATTTCTCCATTTTGGGATGTGAAAACCAGCTCTGCCTTGCCTGTGCCCTGAATCCTCTGTTCAACATTTTTATAAATATCACCATAGGCGTGTCTTGCAATTGTAATTGGTTTTAACCACGTAGGAATAAAAGGCTTTATTCTTTTAACTGTTATAGGAGTCCTGAAAACAGTTCCATCAAGTATTGTTCTTATAGTTCCATTTGGACTTTTCCACATTTCCTTGAGATTATATTCTTTCACCCTTTCAGCATTGGGGGTAATGGTTGCACACTTCACTGCAACGCCATATTTTTTTGTTGCTTCTGCTGAATCAATTGTAATCTGATCATTGGTTTTATTTCTCTCTTCAAGACCCAGGTCATAATACTCGGTTTTAAGATCAACATAGGGTTCCAGAAGTATATCCTTAATAAATTTCCATATAATCCTGGTCATTTCATCCCCATCCATTTCAACAATGGGTGTGGTCATTTTTATTTTTTCTTTCATTAATTATCTCCCTGAATTTAATTACTATATTTACCGGATACTAAAATTCCCCAACCCCTTAAAACTTTCAAATCATTTTCATTTTAACAAGAATCATTTTTGATTTTAAACAAGTTAATCAGCCCTCTTTAAAAAAACGGCAACCATGAGTTCTTTTAGAAAATAAATTAATTCCACCGGGGGTTTGCTTTACCAGATGTGCGTGGGAAATAATATTACTTTTCCCAAAGATCCAGAATAAAGCTTTTACTTTAATTACATCTGATGAAGATATTTGTTAACCAGTTTTTTTATTTCATAATTTTTCCCATAAAGCTTTTCGCTTAATCCCTTATCATCATAAGCCATAAGAGACCTGGCAATCCCATCAATAAGTACAGGTGAAAAAATGCCGTCTTTTTCAAAATGAGCCCTTAGTTCCAGCAAAGATTCTGCAGACTCATAACATGAAAGAGGAAGAGCATCAAGCTGATCCAGCTTTTCCCTATGCTCTTCAAGAAAAATATTAACATCAACATAAAGCTTTTCTGCTTTTTCAAGGGCATTCTTCATTGTAAGGCCATGCTTTACACCCACTACAAGACCAGCAAGAAGAAGATGAATATTGGCAGAACCATCAGGACACCTGAACTCAAAGGTTTGCCTGTCTGAAAAATCTTTAAGCTCCTCATCATAATTGGGATTGGCCTTTTTAATCATATCACTTACACCTACCCAGCCCAGGGGAACCCTTATAAGCACAGACCTGTTTCTGTCACCCCAGCAAATACTTGTTGGAGCCTCCTGATGAGGCACAAGCCTGAGGTATGATGTGGGATTAGTATTACCAAAAGCTGTAAGTGCAGGAGCAAGATCAAGAATACCTGCAATCGCTTTTCTTGCATTATCGCTTAACATGCCATTTTCAATAGTTGCAGTTTTACCATTTTTATGAAGCTTCATGTGTATATGGAGCCCGCTCCCTGCTTTGCCAACTGTAATCTTTGGAGCAAAGCTTATATTAACTCCATGTCTGTTTCCCACCATTCTTATAATCCACTTAGCAATAGTAAGCTGATCTGCTGCGTCCTCAATATTTGTGGGATTAAATTCAATTTCATTCTGTTCATAATACATGTCATCCTCTGAAGTAAAATTCCCCACTTCAGAGTGTGCATATTTTATCAATCCACCTGCCTGTGCAATTGCGTCCATACACTCCCTTCTAATCTGCTCAAACTTGGCAAAAGGCTCGGATTCATGATAGCCCCTTTGATCCATTGCAGGGTAAAACTCCTTTTTTTCAGAGATCACATAGTATTCAAGCTCGCCCATTACATCCAGGCTATAGCCGGTGCTTTTTTGCAAATTTTTATGAGCATTCATCATTACATTCTCAGGAGCACTTGCCAGGGGATTCCCCTCTTTATCAAAATATGCACAAAGAATATCAAGGGTTGGAATATCAGAAAAAGGATTGTGAAAGGCTGTTTTATACCTGGGCACAACATATAAATCACTGGATTTAGCATCTATAAAGGAAAAGAGGCTGGAACCATCAACCCTTTCACCACAGGAAAGGAGGCTGTCCAAA
>JBBAGC010000056.1:0-8996 GCA_041655115.1 Spirochaetota bacterium
CAAAAATGAACGGTTTTTTATTTCTTTGTTTAATTTTAGTTTACATTAAATTTTTTATTCCCATGAAGCAGCAGAAACTTTATTTTTAAGCCCTTTTGCTTTTACTTCATAGATTATTTCAGCATTGTCTTCATCATCGTAGGTCACTGAAGTAACAGATCCGCCTTTTACAGTACCCTGGATTTCCTGTGCAATTGCTATACCTGTCATTTCAAAGTCAGACATACCAGCAGCACCTTCAATTGCTGAGCCTTTAAATTTTTCAAGTACCTGATACTGTGCATTAAGCATAGCTGCTCTTTTTGCACTTTCTCTTCTTGCAACCTTATTTTTGAGTGTCTGTTTTGCAACACCGGCTGCTGAGATTCTGTATGTATCATCATTAACCCAGCCTTCTGTTTTATAAGATTTTCCTTCAACAGTACCACCAATTTTTCCACCACCAGCACAAGATGTAAATGTAAAAACAAGACCTATTGAAAATAATAGTGATACAAAAAGCAACTTCTTCATAAGAGGATCCTCCTTAAGATTTAATTAATCTTGACTTTATTACTCATGCAGATTTAGTTTCATGAGTTATTCTACTCATTTTACAATAAAAATTTTTTTTGTTAAAGTCAACATAAAAATATATTTTTACAAATCGAACATTCTCTTAATAGAGTTGTTTTTTAATCATAAATAGCTTCTTTTAATGAAAGAACTAAAATAGCAGTTATTATTATAAAATTAATTATGAACCAGTAGAACGATATTATTCCCAGATTCACCCAGTTAAATATTAAGGTTGAGCCATATCCTGCAATAAAGCCTGAATTAATAAGAAGATAATATTTAACATATATATCTTCAAGTATATCTGTAAAACTTTCTGATGTTGTTACCCTTGTTTCTTCAAAATAAATTGCTACCTTAGGAAGAAAATAAAAGACTAAAAAAGGAATGATTGCAGAGTTTATTAAACTGTTAGTAAAAATTCCAGGTATTCCTCCACCTATTAAAGCTGAAATTAAAACTATAAAAATCATATTAATAGCAGCATATTTCACAGAAACTTTATTCCAGATATTGATAAGCTGTGGTATTAATTTTTGTAATTCATCTCTGGAGTATTCATTTTTGCTTATTAGTAGGTTATAGTAATATGAAATAATTACTGAACAGAAAAGGTATACAAGAAATGTAAAAATATTTTGTATATTCAATTTTCTACCTCTTTAAAAGTTTATTTTGTATATTTATAACTGATATTATTAAAATAAATAATTATATTGATTTTAATAAAAAATTCATTTATTCTAAGGTAATAAAAAAATCATGATAAATCAATTAAACAGTGGGCTTTATAAAAACTTTTTTGTTTTGAATTAATAATTTATCGTCACAGAAAAGCTTGATGCTCTTAGCAAGAATTTTGTGTTCCTCTGTTAAAATTTTTTGTGAAAGTGAATTTACTGTATCATTTTGATGTATCTTTATTGCAGCCTGCATAATAATAGGGCCTGTATCTACTCCTTCATCAATAAAGTGACATGTACAACCTGTTATTTTAACACCTTTTGCAATAGCCTGTGACTGGGCATCTTTTCCTGGAAATGCAGGAAGCAGAGAAGGGTGTATGTTGATTATCCTGTTTTTAAAAGGTTCAATAAAAACAGGTGTTAAAAGGCGCATATATCCTGCAGCAACAACCAGATCTGTTTCATTTTTAAATAAAATATCAAGGATTTCCCTTTCATGCGCCTCTCTTGAGTTAAAGAGTTTTGGATTGATAAAAACAGATTCTATTCCCATTTTTTCAGATTTTTTAAGCACAGGGGCATTTTCTTTATCAGATATTACTATTTTAATTTGTGCATTTATGTTTCCTTTCTCTATCTCCCTGGCAACAGCCATAAAGTTTGATCCTCTGCCTGATACAAGAAAGGATATGTTTTTTTTTATTTTTTTCTTTTTAATAAATATCATGATTTATTCCTGATCTTGTTATTATAAGTTTATACTTTAAACTCATTGAACCACTTAAAATCATTATTCACAGCATAAAGAGTAATTATGCTGCCGTTTTTGTGTGTTAATGAAACTCTGTTTTCTTCCGGTTTCGGCTTTCCATATCTTGCCATAATAGATGTGATAGCAGATAAATCCTTATCATCGATTTTTCCTTTTACAAAAACAGTAGGGCCACTAAACAGAGGATATAGCATTGAATCAGCAAATTCTTTTATATTTTCCAAATCCATGCTTTCTTTTTGATTTCTGGCTATAACTATTTTTGAGTTTTTATCAGTTCTGAAATGGCGCCCAATTGTAGATAAATAAAGATCTATTTCTTTTACCTCGTCTTCTTTGTCAAAAATATCTTTAATTCTTAAAGCGATATTTTTATCTGTAAACAAACACCCTCCGGAAGGGGATGAATAGTCAGTTATTTCGTATTTTTCAGCAAGCTTAAACTGGCGTTTTCTTCCCCGTCCATTTATATCAAGGAGTCTGGATCTGTCTATTTTTCCTTCATTTTCTGCAATAGTAGGTTCCAAAATCCTGGCTGATAAGGGCCTTAAAAGCCTTCCTGCAAGGTTTGTGCTTTTTTCTATATGTCTAAGAGTGTTTTTTAGCTGTGACATGGGTCTTTGCCCCACAACTTCTCCAGTTGCAACAAAATCAGCATTAAAGAGCTCCATATATTCAGCGGCTTTTTTTATAAAGAAAATTTTACAGTCTATGCAGGGATTAATATTTTTTCCATATCCATGTATGGGATTTTTCAGCATTTCCAGGTACTCTTTACCGCATCTATAAAATTCGAGTTTAAGACCTATTTTCTTTGCCTGTTTAGCTGTATCAAGCTCGTTTAAGTCAAAACAGGGTGGATAAAAGGGGAGAACAAAGTGAAGCCCTATAAGATCAACACCCTGTTCCATAAGGAGTTTAGCTGCAAGTATGCTATCCAGTCCTCCTGAATAGAGCAGAATCCCCTTTGCTGTCATTAAATTTCACCATGATCTATTAATTGAATTTCAACAATTTCTCCGGGTAAAACATTTTCAATATTTTCAGGTAAAATTATAAGACAGTTAGCTTCGCTCATGGAAGTTAAAATTCCGGAACCCTGATCACCTGTTGTTTTTACATGAAATTCATTATTTATTATTGAATAAATTCCTCTCATAAAATGTTTTCTGCCAGATTTATCTTTTATTTCTTCAAGGAGTTTAGCCCCTATAACCGGTTTTTTAAGCTTATAAGCTCCGGACATTTTTAGCAGTGCAGGGCGAACAAACTGCATAAATGAAACCATTACTGAAACAGGATTTCCCGGAAGACCAAAAAAAAGCTTGGAACCAATATTGCCAAATACTACGGGTTTTCCTGGTCTCATGCGGACTTTTTCTATTTTAATTTCAACACCAAGGCTTTTAAGCACATCAGGTACAAAGTCGTATTTACCCATTGAAACTCCTCCTGATGTAATAATGATGTCGTATTTCATTGCTTCTTTAATTTTGTCAGTAGTTTCAGCAATATTGTCTTTAACAATACCCAGGTAAACAGGGTTGCCCCCATATTTAATTATTTCAGAGTAGAGAGTATAGGCATTGCTGTTTACAATTTGCCCTGTTTTATTAATGCTGCCAAGTTCAATTATTTCATCTCCTGTTGCAATGATTGCAACTTCAGGTTTTTTATAAACTTCAACTTTGTCTATATTCAATGAAGCGATTAATCCTGCTTCTGCAGAATCTATTCTTGTTCCTTTTTTTACAACAAGGTCGCCTTTTTTTATGTCCTCTCCAGCAAAGCGAATATTTTTGTGTTTTTCAAAGCTTTTGAATATTTTAACTGATCCCTGGTGCTCTTCAGTGTCCTCAAAAGGTACAACAGCATCAGCTCCATCCGGAATAGGTGCACCAGTCATTATTCTTATTGCATTTCCAGGCTTTATTGCACCTCCTGAGTAATTAGCACCAGCTTGTACTTCTGAAATAATTGATAAGGCCACGGGATTTTTATGGGATGCTTTGGCAGTGTCAGAGTATATTACAGCATATCCATCCATTGCTGAATTATTTTTTTGCGGTATGTTTATTTCTGATAATATATTTTTAAAAAGAATTCTTCCTGTGGCATTGATAATATCTACTGTTTCTGAAATTTCTTTTGTCTGAGTAGTATCAAGTATTATTTTTAGCGCATTATTTACTGATATCATCTTTTTATCCTGTAAAAAATTAATTTTTTTAATTAATTTTGATTATTTACATAAAATTCATTTAAATCATTGCAGGTGTAAAGTAAAATTTTTAAAGGCCTAATATTTGATTCAGTAAATACGTGAATTTAGCATAATATTAAAATATTAAGCCCTATTATAAATTTTTTTCGTTGAAAATAAATATTCTTTTTTTAGAGTGTACTAAAATAATATATATAGAGGGGAATATGAATACAAAATTTGGTAATGAAAGCAAGTATCGTGAGCGATACATAGATCATCAGTTTCTTTCTAAGGATGTTTTAAGCGAAGAATTAGAGGCTGAATTTTTTACGCAGTTAAGATTTCGCTTAAAAGAGGTAAGAAAGGACTTAAAAATTACTCAAAGAGAGTTTGGTGAATCTGCAGGTATTGACAGAAGATATGTAGCAAAGGTTGAATGCGGGTCACAGAATCCTTCCTTTAAGTTTATACGCTGTATATCTATAAGACACAAAATATCTCTTGATTGGCTTCTTTATGGAATAGGCGACAAGTTTATTTTGGCAGATGAAAAAAGCTACGGTGAGGAGCTGGTTACTTTTAAGAAATTACTTGATAAAGGGAGCCCGGAAGATATTGATGTGGTTATAAAAATGATAAATAAAATTGCACCATAAATCAGTAGTTATTTTTAGAATTAAAACTGGTATAAATAATAAAGAGGCTTAAAGCCTCTTTATTATTTATAAAATGGCGGATAATTAGTTATTTTTCTTATATCTTCATATAGAGGTTTCATTTTTTTATACATCTTCATGTAAACATTGTGATAAAGATCATTATATATTTTACTGTTTTCTTTGGAAGGTTCATATACTTCCCCTAATCGGGTCATCTCTTTTACAGCTATATCAAAATCGCTGTGAAGTTTTAATCCTACAGCAGCATCTATTGCAGCACCCAGGGCTGATGTTTCATAGGTGTGGGGTTTTTCCGCAGCTATATTGAATATATCTGCTGTAAGCTGTATTGCTGTTTTACTTTGTGATCCACCACCAGAAATTCTGATTTTATCAATTTTAACCTTAGTCTTTTTTTCTGTTTTTTCAGCTCCTTCCCTTAATGCATAGGAAAGACCTTCTAATATTGCCCTATAAACATGAGCGCGTGAGTGTACATCACTAAATCCAATTATTGCTCCTTTTGCCTCAAGACCAGGGACTTTTACTCCGGGTGACCAGAAGGGCTGGAGCATAAGGCCCATTGATCCAGCTGGAATTTTTCCTGCCATTTCATCTAAAATTATTTCAGGCTGTATTTTTCTTTTTTTTGCCAGGAGTATTTCTTTATGTGCAAACTCGTTTTTAAACCAGCTGACCATCCAGTAGCCTCTATATATCATAACTTCAGTGTTATAAAATCCTGGAATAGCACTTGGATATGGTGGTAACATGGGTATTAGCTCTGTATATTTGGAGCTGGTTGTTTCTATGGTTGCAGTTGTTCCAAAGCTAAGACAGGCAATGTTAGGGGTTGTGCATCCTGATCCAAGAACCTCACAGGCTTTATCAGCTGCAGCTGCTATAAGAGGAAGGCCTGCAGGAATACCTGTTTCTTTTGAAGCCCTGGTTGAAATATAACCCATAATTTCAGAAGGTTTAACCAGGTCAGGAAGTTTTTCTTTTTCAATCTTAAACATGGACCATTTGATGTCTTTATCTTTGCACCAGTTCTGTTTTTTATAATCAAAAGGAATATATCCAACCTGATTGCCTGTTGAATCAATAAATACATCAGTAAGCTTATATGTGAGGTATCCTGAAAGAAAGAGGTACTTGTATGTTTTATCCCATATTTCAGGTTGATTTTGCCTCATCCAGTTTCCTTCACACTCCATAATAGCATAAATTGCTGAATCATAGAGGTTTAGTCCTTTTAACACCCCTTTAAGAAGGAAGGGGGGCCAGTCCTCTTTTTGTGCCATTCTTCTGTCTAACCATACAATAGCAGGTCTTAGAGGTTTGCCATCTTTGTCAAGATTGATCATTGTATTGCGCTGTGTTGTTATTGTAACGCCTTTAATCGCTTCTATTTTTACAGGAAGATCCTGCATCATTTTTTTACATGTTAATTTAAGATTTTTCCAGAAATATTCGGGATCCTGTTCAGCCCAGCCAGGGTTAACAGAAAAATACGGTTCAATTTCTGTTTTGACTATTTTTAAAATATTTCCTCTTGTATCAATCAGGGCTGTTCTTATTGATTGGGTTCCTGTGTCTATGGAGAGTATGCATTCGTTTTGTGATTGTTTTTTTCGGGGCATATTATGCACTCCTTTTTTTATATTTCAGCTGTTTTAAAGGCTGAATCTAAATTGCTGCAAATAGTCACATATTCAGTTAATCCCACAATATCCAGAACTTTTGTCATGTGATCTGAAAGTCCTGTAAAAATAAATTTACCATTTACTTCCTGATGATTCTGAAGAATTTTAATAAGGCTGGAAATTCCAGAGGAGTTAATGTATTTTGAGTCATTAAAATCAAAAATCAGCGTTTTTGAGGAAACAGCATTTTTTATTTCATTATAAGCATCTTGAATTTTTTCACTGGAATCAATAGTAATATCTCCTTTTAAAAAAATCACAGGGTATTTTTTGCTTGTGTCCCATTGAATTTCAAAGCTATTCATTAGTTAAAGTACCTCTTTTGTTTTTTAAGGCATTATAGGGTGTATCATAATCGCCTCTCGCATTCCATAAGGTATAACCGCTTTGTTCACTATCCATAGCTGCATTAATCTGATTGTTTATATAACCTGTTCCCCATGTAGGGGAAAGCAGATTAAATGCCTGTAAATAGGGACGCAGATGTACTGAGCTGTGTGCCAGCTTTTTTGCTCTTTTGCCTCCATCATATACAAGTCTGTATGATCGCATTTTTCTTTCGCCCTTCATATAAAAGTTTTTACCAAAGTGTGATGGATAAACCATTGGGCATATTACATCCACCACACGCGACATGGCCTCCATATCCTGTCCTATCCAGTTGCCAAAATGATACCAGGAGTTAAATCCGTATATATCCACTGATACCTGAATATTTATATTCTCCTTAACTTTAGTTAAAAAATCAATCATTATTTCTGATTTGTAGGTGTCATTATCCTTTCTGTGAGTATAATTGCAAAGATGTATTGGCCCGTCAGATGGAAATCTTATATAATCAAATTGAATTTCATCAAAGCCCAGATTTTCAAGTTCTTTTGCAAGTTCAATATTATAGTTTTGTACGAATTTGGAAAAGGGATCAACCCAGTATTCATGCTCTGTTCCCTTCCATGAAGCATTGGTTTTTTTGTTTTTTATCGCATACTTTCCATTGTATGCTCTGTACATTTTATTATCTTTAAAAACAACTATTCTTGCAATAGAGTATATATTGTGTTTTTTTAATTTTTTTAGTATTTCTTCAATTTTTAAGGGGCTTTTTATGGATTTTATTTCAGCAGCAGTTTTATTTTTAGCAGAAAAATATATGTTTCCAAAGTCATCTTTCATATCTATTACAAATGCGTTTATTTCAGTTTTATTAGCAATTTTTATATAATGGTCAATGTTTTTCTTTACAGATGGCACACTTAAATAAATTGCCTTTTTATCATTAGCAAGGTCATTTCTTTTTTTTATATCTTTTTGTTCAATCACTGTTGAAAGAGGAGGAAAAATATCCTTTGCAGATACAATTGTTGCTGAAATAATATTATATTTGTTTTTGCTTTTGTTTAATATGGAATCAAGTGTATTGTCATAGACAATGTTCCCTTTATCATCAAATCTGAAAAGCTTTCCCTCTGAAGTATAAAAAAGATAGTTATCCTGCATGCATATATCATCAATATTACTTTTATTTTCAGTATCTGCAGATTCCGTCAAATACTCAAAGTTTTTTGAATTTTTATTTTTCCAGTAAATTCCTGATCCAAAAAAGAAGCCTGCGTATAATCTGCCTGAACCTGCATAAATTGATGTTAACTGTTCTGTGAATGTAAGTGTACCTGAGTATGGTTCACCAGGAAGTTTCTTTCCTGCATGGACAAAACCCGATCCATTGTATTCAAATATTCCATTAAAGGATGTACCTGCATAAATTTTAGCTTTGCTAATTGCAAGTGCAGTTATATAATTTCTTTCGTGAAGCCCTTTTTGAGTTAACTTTTTCCATGTTTTTCCACTATCAGGGGAATGGTAAATATTGTGTTTTGTTGCTACAACAATAGATTCCGGATTTTCCCTGTCATAGCTGAATGCAGAAATTGTTCTATAGCCATTGTTTTCCATGTATATGCTTCGGGTTTTAAAATCATCAGAGCTGATATTTTCCCATTCTATGGAGTTTTCCAGGGATCTGAATATACCTGAATTATATGTGGTAAGATATAAATGTTTTCCGGCTTTATAAAGGCGCAAAAGTTCTGTATTATCAGGTAAGCCTTTATTGATCATGTTCCAGGATTTACCGTTGTTATTAGATACAAGAACACCTTTATCTTCTGTTAGAATATAAAGTTTTATGTCAGATGATGAAAAGGAATAAATACACAGTGGAAAAAAAATTACTGATGTGAGAATTGCAGTAATTATAATTTTTTTTTTATATAAGGTATTCATTAGTCTATATTCCCAAACTTTTCAGAAAAGGTGTCTTCATTTAAAATGGTGTATGTATATCCCTGTTCAGTTAAAAAAAGCTGCCTGTTATGAGCAAATTTTTCTTCAACTGAATTAGATGTAATT
>JBBAGC010000057.1:0-8935 GCA_041655115.1 Spirochaetota bacterium
GGAGGTATTTCTCTCCTTTCTTCCACTTGCTCATACCTATGAACGCGAATGCGGTCATGGAATAGCAATGATAACAGCGTCAACTATTGCTTACTCATCACCTGTTGATCTTGTTGGAGATCTTCAGATTTTCAGGCCTTCTATTTTCATGTCAGTTCCCCGAATATATGAAAGAATATACATGGCCTTGCAGGAACAAACATCAAAGTCACCTGTTAAGAAAAAAATATTTAACGCAGCAATGAAAACAGGCCTTCAGGTTGTTGAAAAGCGTCAGGATGAAAATGGTTTTCTGGATATGCGGGATGAAGCTGATTTTACTGAAAACCTGGGATTTTGGCTCAAATTCAAGTTTAAACTTTTTGACAAGCTTCTCTACAGCAAAGTTCGAGCTCTTTTAGGCGGTAATTACAGATTTGCTTTTTCAGCTGCTGGAAGTCTTTCTGCTGATTTATGTAAAACCTATATGGCAATGGGTATCAGAATATTTGAAGGGTATGGTGCAACTGAAACATGGAATACAATCAATCTTAACTGGGATTACAAGGTGCTTCCCGGCTCAGTAGGCCCAACATGTATAGGAGTTGAAAGCCGCATTGCAGAAGATGGCGAATGGCAGGTAAGAGGAGATAACAACTTCATAGGATACTGGAATAACCCGGAAGCCACAGCTGAGGCTTTTACAGAAGATGGATACTATAAAACCGGGGATATAGTTGAAGAGATTGCAGATGGATACATCCGCATTGTTGACAGGAAAAAAGGACTGATGGTTCTGGATACAGGAAAAAATGTTGCATCCAATAAAATTGAAAGTAAATTTTCTTTGACAAAATGGGTAGATACTGCTGTACCTGTTGGAAGTGAAAGGAAATTCGTTTCTGCACTTATCATTCCCAACTTTGATGCTCTGGTAGAACTCTTTGACAAGGAAAACATTGCTTATAACAAAGATAAAATTTTAAGAGTAACAGATCCTATGCCTATGATAGTTGAGGTTGATGATTCTTTTCTGGAAATCCCCAGGCTAAAGGAGCTTGTAGATGCAGATGTTCAGCTTGTTAACAAGGAGCTTGAAGAGTACGAGCAGATAAAGAAATATACGATTCTTAAAAGACGCCTTACAATTGATGATGGAGATATGACTCCAACATTAAAGGTAAAAAGAAAATTTGTACTTGATAAGTATAATGATCAAATAGAAAAAATGTATTCATAATCTTTCTGGATGTCCTTCTGTTTTCAGGAGGGCATCCAGTTTTACTCCTCCTTATTGTTATAAAATTCAGGTATCTTTTATAAAATATGATTATGTTTTTCCCACATGACCTATATGAAATAACAACTCAGTTTAACATATAACAATCAGGTATAAAAATGGATATTAACAAAAAAATAATGATAATTACTGATTCCGTGTCAATGCCAAGAGATAAAATTCCCTACGAAAACACCTGGATTTTTCGTTTAAAAGAAGCAATGCCTGGTTTTGATTTTATGGACAGATCAGCCAGAGGTTCAACCAGCACACGTCTTGTAACAGAGGGAGGCGCAGGTGCTGATTTACTTGAATCCTATATGCCTGGATTGGTTATTCTGCAATTAGGTATAACTGAGTGTGCACCAAGGCTTTTTAATAAAAAAGGATTTGAAATTTTCTTTTTAAATCATATTATTCCAAAGAAATATATACCTGCTTATATAAATTACGTTAAACGCACCAGAGAGAGAAATCCAAATATTACAAATGTTTCACCAGAACAGTACAGACTTAATCTAATCAATTTTGCTGAAAGATGCAAAAATATCAATACAGCACTTTTAATTGTGGCTATATTACGCCCCTCAAGCCTTTATATATCAAAAAGTCCTAAAATTAAAAACAATATAGATTTATACAACAATATTGCCAAAGAAACAGCTAACAATTTCAGCAATATAAAAATCATTGATCCTGCTGCAGAAGTTGATAATGTTGATTCAATATGCCTTGATGAGCTTCACATCAATATTGAAGGGCATGATATATATTTTAAAAAAATATTTGAAGCTTTAAGACTCATCTATAACAGGTGATTTTTTTCTTTGTGGAAGCGGTCCCATGTACATATAAAAATAGGATTTAATTTTTCCATTATAAAGCTTTCTGTTTTTATTAGCTTTTTTCCCAAACTGCTTTTCAAAATCTTTAAAAGAAGTAATAATAAAATAAGACCAGGAATCAAGCCTGTTAAAAACCTCCCCCATTTCCCTGTATAAATTAACTAATGAGTTATCAGAATCCATTCTTTCACCATAGGGGGGATTGGTTATAATACATCCAAATTTTCTTTTATTGCTAAACCCGGAAAGAGATTTTTTCTCAAAAAGAATTGAATCTGATACTCCTGCTAATCTGGCATTTTCCCGTGCAAAATTAAAAACTTTTTTATCATAATCTGAAGCGTATATTTCAACATCTCTATGAACCATCTGCTCTAAAGCTTCTTCCCTGTATAGACTCCATAGGCTTTCAGGAATTTGGGGCCACATCTCTGATACAAACTTTCTGTTAAGCCCTGGTGCCATGTTTTTGGCAATCATTGCAGCTTCAATAGCTATTGTTCCTGAGCCACATAAAGGATCTGCAAAAGGGCGATCTGGGCTCCATCTGCTTAGATTAATCATAGCAGCAGCAAGGGTCTCCTTTAAAGGGGCATCTCCCTGATGAAGTCTGTAACCCCTTTTGTGAAGCCCTGATCCGGAAGTATCCAGAGTAAGCAAAGCCGTATCATTGTGTAAACTTATTTCTATTTTATAAACAGCCCCATCTTCATCAAACCAGTCCTGTTTATATTTTCGCTTCATTGACTCAACTATTGCCTTTTTTACAATAGCCTGACAATCTGACACGCTAAAGAGCTTTGATTTAACAGACTTGCCTGTTATATGCATTTTCCCATTAACTGGTATTATATTTTCCCATGGAATTGCCATTGTACCCTGAAACAGTTCCTCAAAGTCCAGAGCCTTGAACTCACCCATTTTTATCAAAATTCTATCAGAGCAGCGAAGCCATAAATTTGTTTTTACAATATCTTCAACTTTCCCAGAGAATGTTACACTGCCATTTTCGACCTTCAAATTTTCAAAGCCAAGCTTTTTCAGTTCAAAGGATACAACAGATTCAAGTCCAAATGCAGCAGTAGCAATAATTTCAAATTCAGACATATTTTTCCCATTTAAATTAGTATTGATTTTTAAAAATTACAGGAGTTATAACTGTCCCTGTTAGCTGTTAAAGAATAATCAGGCAGTCTCAAAAGGAGAGTTATTTAAAACAAAAAGGTCATCTCTATTAATAACTTCATCAAAATATTTAATTCCAAGAATGCTTTTTATCTGGTCTGTTCTCTTCCCTTTGATTATATCAAGCTCTTCGGAATTGTAATGCACAATACCCTTTGCAAGAAGCTCTCCTTTAGAATTAACAATTTCAATAATATCGCCCATATCAAATTTCCCCTTAACTTCAGTAATACCTGTAGCAAGAAGAGATTTTTTGCCTGTAATAAGGGCTTTAACAGCACCTTCATCAATTACAATAGAACCCTTTGATTTCCGCAAGCTAATCCATTTTTTTCTGCTTGTAAATCTTTTGTTTTCACCAATAAATAATGATCCAATTCTTTCACCTGACATTATTCTTTTCATTATCAATGGTTCATTCCCATCAGCTATTATCATCTTACCGCCACATCGCATTATCATTTCAGCAGCATTGATTTTCGTAACCATTCCACCTGTTCCATGAACAGTACCAGCTCCACCTGCCCTGTTTCTGATGTCATCATTGATTTTAAAGATCTCATATACTGGCTCTGGAGCTTTTAAATCATAATAAAACCCGTCAATATCGCTTAAAAGTATAAGCAGATCTCCCTCAATCAGAGTAAGCACATGTGCAGAAAGTGTATCATTATCGCCAATTTTAATCTCTTTAACTGTAACTGAATCATTTTCATTAATTATTGGTATAACCTTAAGATCAAGAAGCGCATTTATTGTATTGCGGGCATTTAAAAATCTGCGCCGATTTCGCATATCATCTTCTGTAAGAAGTATTTGACCTACGTTAATCCCTTTTTTACTAAAACATTTACTGTATTCATCCATTAATACTGTTTGTCCAATAGCAGCTAATGCCTGCCTTTCAGGAATTGTCAAATGATTACGAGTCATGTTTAAAACTCCAGCGCCTGAGGAAATTGCACCTGATGTTACAACAATAACCTGCATACCGCTATTAACAAGAAAAGAAACATCATCAACAATTTTTGAAATTTTTTCAGAACTGATTTTATCATTCACAGTGATAGTAGAAGTGCCTATTTTTACAACAATGCGTTTTACTTTATTTAAATAATCAGTCCTTTTCAACCTGAGACTCCATCATTTTTTTTATTGCAGCATAAAGTGGCTTAAGGCTTTCCTCAACAAAAGCTGATATGGGTATTACATTTTTCCCAATAAGTTTAATTTTATCCTGAATTTCATCTTCACTAACAAGATCCATCTTTGATAAAATTATTTTGAACTCTTTATTAACCAGTTCCTTATTATAGGTATTTAGTTCATTCCTCAATAGCTCAAGATTATAAAGGGGATCCGGTTCAGATGCGTCAATTATAAAAAGTATACATTTAACCCTTTCTATATGCTGAAGAAAGGATAACCCCAAACCAAGACCCTTGTGGGCTCCCTCTATAATCCCTGGTATGTCAGCTATTTTATAAACTTTCCCATCCGGATATTGAAGCACTCCAAGATTGGGAATGAGTGTTGTAAAGGGATAATTTCCTATCTTGGGATTAGCATTGGTAATAAGAGAAAGGAGGGTCGATTTGCCAGCATTTGGCAGTCCAACAAGACCTATGTCTGCAATAAGCTTTAAATTAAGGCTTATTGTCATTTCTATTCCCGGCATTCCCGGCTGGGCAAAACGGGGAGTCTGGTGGGTTGATGTTTTAAAAAAAGCATTACCCTGTCCACCAATTCCCCCTTCTGCGATTTTAAAGGGTTCATTTTCAGCTATCAAATCAACAATAGTTTCCCCTGTTTCAGCATTAATCACAACTGTTCCTGGAGGGACTTTTATAATCAAATTTTCACCATCTTTACCAATGCGATTTTCACCCATTCCGTGAGCGCCATTTTTAGCTTTATAAACTCTATCTGAAAAAAAATGTGAAAGATTATAATACCTTCGATCAGCTTCTATGTAAATATCACCGCCTTTGCCGCCTTCACCACCATCAGGTCCTCCTTTTGGAGCATACTTCTCCCTTCTAAAGGACACTGCTCCTGGCCCTCCATCTCCTGACTTAATATGGATATCTATTACATCTGTAAATCTGCTCACCTGTTTTAACTCCAAAAAATAAAAATCGCGTATGATTTCATACGCGATTTAATAATATCAAATTTAAAATTCAAATAAAAAATTAAACAGCTTTTGGATATACAGAAACTTTTTTCCTTGTTTTATCAAGTCTTTCAAATTTAATATATCCGTCAATCTTGGCAAAAAGCGTATCATCTTTTCCTCTGCCAACATTGTTTCCTGGATGAATTTTTGTACCGCGCTGTCTTACTATTATAGTGCCACCTGAAACAAGTTCACCGCCAAATCTTTTAACTCCAAGCCTTTGGGAATTTGAATCGCGCCCATTCCTTGTGGAACCACCACCTTTCTTAGATGCCATAATATAACTCCTTAATGTCTTTCAATGTCAATACTTATAGTACCAGGATATTCCTTGCTTATTTCAGAAGATCCTAAAATAAAAGATTCAATTAAAACTTTAAGCTTTTCTAAATCTTCACGCCCTATATTTTGAATATCAATTTCTGTGCTAAGCAAACCAGATTCATTTCTTTTAACTTGCTGTTTTAGCTTAAGTATTCTGGAAACTGAAAGAATCAAAGTCTGAAAAAGCGTTGATATTCCAGCACATACAATGTCTTTTCCTTTTACACTATACCCAGAATGACCTTCAACTTTTATTTTAATTGCACCGGAATCGGGAAATATTATCCCTTTGTCAAAAGAAAGGTTTGAAAATTCAATCCTAATCAATCAGTTTGCAATCAACTCGCTTATTTTTAGTTGCGAATACAAAGGTCTGTGTCCCAAAGTTCTTGTATAATTTTTCCTTTTCTTAAACTTGATACCACGAACTTTTTTACCCTTGATTTCACCAAGTACTTCAGCTTTAACCTTAACATTATCAAGGTAGGGCTGACCTATTCGAATATCACCTTCATTTGAATAAAGAAGAACTTTATCAATAGTAATACTTTCCGGACTGTTTTTCAATCTGTCAACATTAACTATAATATCTTTTTCAACTTTATATTGCTTACCCGCTATCTCTACAATTGCATACATTGAATTATCCTTATATTATATTGATACTTATTATAAATATACAAGGGGATTACTCCCCTATTATTGGGCCCACAAGGAATCGAACCTTGGACCTACTGATTATGAGTCAGCCGCTCTAACCATCTGAGCTATGAGCCCTTTTAATGATGCTTTAGCCATATACTACGCTGATCTTTTTTATGTCAAGAAAATATTATAAAAAAAAGGACTAATGAGACATAAAAAATAAGCTTTAAATAAACAGATTTTATTTTTCGTAAATTATTTTTGTTCCATAAGGATTATCCGCATTGCTGCCAAAAAGATTTTTTTTGCCAAGCTCATCTGCATCGCTATATGCTTCAACAATGCCTACAAAATGAACTATAAGAGTCATAAAGAATAAAAATCCTGTCATTAAAAGATAGTTTTTATATTCCCTGCTTCCTCTATCTGCAAGTGAGGCCTTAATTAAAAAATAACCTGTGGCTGTGTATCCTATACCTGCTGCAATACAAAAAGACAACCCCTTGGCATCCTGATTTATATAAAAATGTCCACCACCAGGCATTATAACTGATAAAAGACATACCAGCCTGGGATTTTTTATATCAGTGTCATCTTCTGCCTGAGGATTAACAGGTGCATCAGCATCAGGCTTTACAACCCTTTCCTCATTACTAATATTTTCTTTGGTAGACCTGCCAGTTTCCGGTTTAATCTCGCCCAAAGTTATGGCTGAAGCAGATGGAGCCAGATAAATACTGGTAAAAAAGAAGATTGCTGTTAACACTGAAATTACAGATTTTAATCTGCATGCAATCACAATAATACCTTTTCCTTTTATAATTGTCATTTTTTTAATTTAAAAATATGTCACCCTGTTGCGCCCATCGTTCTTTGATTTATAAAGCGCCTTATCAGCTCTTTCTATAAGGGATTCCTTGTCCATATCTATTGATGAATCATACTGTGTTACACCCATTGATATAGAAACTCCCACAGTAGTACCATTAAAAGTAAAACTGGCTTGCTCTATACAGCTTCTGATTCTTTCTGCTACAATAATAGCCTCATTTATATCTGTTTTTGGAAGGATTACAGCAAACTCTTCACCACCATATCTTGCTGCAATATCTATGAGCCTGATATTTTCTTTTATAATAAGTGCTACTTTTTTAAGTACTTCATCACCAGCCTGGTGTCCATAAGAATCATTGAAATTTTTAAAGTGATCGATGTCTGCCATAATAAGGGAAAGAGGCCTGTCATATTTCAATGATCTTTTAATTTCTTCAATTAGTATTGTCTGGAAAAAATGATGTATTTTAAGCTTTGTCATCATATCAGTAGTTGCCATTTCATAAAGCATGGCATTGTGAATAGCAATTCCAGCAAGGGAGGCTATATTAAGTATATATTCAATTTCGCTTTCAACAAAATCTCCCTGATTTATTCTGTCTCCAAGAACAATTATTCCATTAAGCTCACCCTTGCTTATGAGTGGAACAATAAGGTCAGGTTTTAGTTTAATAAGAATCTCTACTGCTGCATCTTTAACATTTGATATAATTTCATTGTATGTGAAACAACGGGATTCGATTTCAATATACTTTATCATTGGAGAATAAATTGAAAAGGAGTAATCAATTTCATGATTCAGCTCAAAACCTTTGTAGTTGCGATGCAGAGTAAATTTATCACCACCAAGTGACTTGATAAGAAAAATCCCAGCATTTAAAAGCTGAAGCTGACCCATACAGGTAAGGAGAATCGAATCTATAAGTATATTGTAATCAAGAGTTGAGTTAAGCCCTTTGCCAATTTCTATAAGCTGTCGTAAATCATAAATTTTTCTTTCATATTGCTCTATATGAGACGAGAATTTAAGATCAATATCATTATTGTCACTTGAATGCATAACCAGACCTTTTTGCAATTATTCTGCTTTAAAACTAAAACTTCTTTCCTTTCAGGAACTTTAATTAAACAATGGTACCCTTTGTGGAAAGCACTTTTCCCATAAGATTTTCATCTATTGAAAATGCCTGGTACAATGAAACTCCCAAAGCTTTGAATATTGATTCATGAATATGATGCCTGTTATCTCCATATTTTTGTTCTATATGCAAATTCATTTCAGCACTCATTGCCATGGATCTTAAAAACTCAAGGGTTAATTCCTCACTATAGGTGTTGATGCTGCCTTTTAACTCTTTGCCAGTATATTTAAAATATGCACGACCTGACATATCAACAGCTGCAAGTGTAAGAGATTCATCCATAGGTATTATGGCATAACCAAATCTTTTAATGCCTTCCTTTGTTCCCAGGGCTTCTTTTATGGCTTTCCCAATGCAGATGCCCGCATCCTCTACTGAGTGATGATCATCAATCTCTGTGTCACCGGAACATTTGATATTTAAATAAAATCTGCCATGCCTGCTCATTGAATGCAGCATGTGATCAAGAAAAGGAACTCCCGTGTCTATGGCTGAATCTAAACTACTGTCAATATCCACCTCT
>JBBAGC010000058.1:0-8878 GCA_041655115.1 Spirochaetota bacterium
TATTATATTAAGAAAAACACCTACCAGTCCTGAAAGTCCTATGCCTTCAAGTGTAAACTGGCCAAAGTTTAAAGAAGCTCCACCAATACCTACTACCAGAATTACAGCAACAATTATAAGGTTTTTATTAGATGTAAAATCGACTTTGTGTTCTACCATATTTTTTATACCAATGGAAGCAATTGTACCAAAAAGTATTATCATTATTCCACCCATTACAGGAGCCGGGATTGTGGATAAAAAAGCACCAAGCTTACCAACAAAAGAGAGAATAATTGCAAATATTGCGGATATCCGAAGTACTTTGGGGTCAAAAACCTTTGTGAGGGCAACAGCTCCTGTTACTTCTGAATAAGTAGTATTAGGGGGACCGCCAACCATACCTGCAAAGCTTGTTGCAAGACCATCACCAAAAAGTGTTCTATGAAATCCAGGATCTGCATAAAACTTTTTTCCTGTAACATTGGAAATAACCATAATATCTCCAATATGCTCAATTGTAGGAGCAAGAACAACAGGTATTAAAAATAGTATGGCTCTCCAGTTAAATTCAGGAAAAACAAACGCAGGTACACGCAGCCAGGGAGCATCAAATATTGGTTGCATATCCACAATACCTAAAACCATAGCAGCAGTGTAACCAGCTGCTATACCGCCAATAATAGGTATAAGTTTCAATGTTCCCTTGGCAAAAAGTGAAATTATAATAGTAGTGAACATTGCAATTACTGCTATATAAATATTATTAGGTCCTGCCTCCGTGTTTTTGGCCATTCCTATTGCAACAGGAGCAAGGCTTAAACCAATAACTATAATTACAGGCCCTATAACATGGGAGGGTAAAAACCTGTGAACAATTGCAATCCCAAATCTTTTAATTGCTCCTGCAAAAAACATCTGCACAAAACCTGCTGCAACAAGTCCACCAAGGGTTCCTTTTAAACCATAAAGTTTTGTAGCAGCTATAATTGGAGCAATATAAGCAAATGATGAAGCAAGAAAAATGGGAACCTGGCCTTTTGTAACAAAATGAAAAAGAAGAGTTCCAACTCCTGCTGTAAAAAGCGCTACATTTGCATCAAGACCTGTTAAAAGAGGGACAAGTACCAGTGATCCAAAAGCAACAAAGAGCATTTGCATGCCTACGATGATTTTTTTAATTTCCATTTATTTTTCCTTTTTATTTAGTTCCATATAATCTGTCACCAGCATCACCAAGACCCGGAATAATGTATTTATTCTCATCAAGAAAATCATCCACATTTCCTGTAAAAATTTGAACATCTGGATGAGCATCCTCAACAACCTTGATCCCTTCAGGTGCAGAAATAATTGAAATAAGTACAATATGGTCAAAGCCCTGTTTTTTAAGAATATCAATTGCAGCAACAACAGAGCCGCCTGTTGCAAGCATGGGGTCTATGATAAAAACAAGGGGATTTGTAAGATTTTCAGGAAGCTTGGAGTAGTACTCAACAGGAAGCTTTGTATCATGATCCCGGTATATGCCCAGAAATCCAACCCGTGCATTAGGAACAAGCTTGAGAATCCCATCTAACATACCCACACCAGCACGAAGAATTGGGACTATAACTATATCGTTTTTCATTCTCTTTCCGATCATTTTCGTCATGGGAGTTTTAATTTCATAATCTTCAACTTCAATATTTTTTAATGCTTCATAGCATAATAACATTGTTATTTCACTGGAAAGCTCTCTAAATTCCTTGTGGCTTGTATTAATATCCCTGAGTGCAGTTAGCTTGTGTGTTAAAAAAGGATGCTTTATTTCATGATACATGGTTTACCTCTTTTTTAGTTCTTTGAAGTCAAAAAAAAACCTGAATTAAATTCAGGTTTTTAAATAATTAAAAATTTATTTATAGCTATAACAAGAAAATCTTTTTGCACTCGTGGATTCACAATAATCAGCTTTCCCTTTACTTTTATACTATTCCTGGAAGAAATTGCCTGTAAAAATACATCTTTTTTTTAACTGATATATGTCAAATAAAAAATTCATAAAAATAAAATTAATTTTTTAAAAAATCAATTAAGAATACCTGTGGCTGCTCTTATTCCAGAAGCCCAGGCACCGGTTATCCCCCTTGATGTTCCTGCACCATCTCCAATCATATAAATGTTTTCTTTTACGCAGAAATTATTATCAATAAATTCAGGCCTTATTGCATAGGTTTTAAGCTCTGGATAATAGATTATTGTTGAAGGATGCATTATTCCGGGTATAATTGTATCAAGTAATTTCATGGCTCGCCAGATATCGCGCATAATTTTAGATGGGATTGCAAGGCTCACATCACCAGGTGTTGAGCTTTTAAGGGTGGGGCTAAAATCATAGAGGTCAAGGTTAAATGTTTCCTGGAGAGATCGCTTGCCAAGTCTGAAATCGCCTATGCGCTGCATCATGGGCTGACCTCCTGAAAGCTGCATTGCCATCTGCCCCAAAATTTCAGCAAATTGGTGGCCGCTTACAACAGGGTCTGTAAGAGTGATTGTTTTAAGCATGGCAAAATTTACAAGTCCATTAGGCGGCCTGTTTGTTGAATATGCGTGGCCATTAACTGAATAGTATTTAGCATATTTTTCTTTGACAATATGAGCAGATCCTGAATTTGTACAAAATGTTCTTACTTTATCCGGAAAAATAAACTTGGGATCATAGTAATCCTTAACTATAGGATAATACTCCTCTTTTGTTTCAATACGAATACCCACATCAACCACATTGTCTGAATAGGGGATATTTAGAGTATCCATTAAAGACTGGAGCCAGGTATAGCCAGCTCTTCCAGGTGCAATTACAAGATCATTAAATTGAATTACAGCACCGTTCTTTAGAAAGATAGAACGATTTTCATAATCAATATCAGTCATCTCTGTTTCAAGAGAAACTGTTACTCCAATATTTTTAAGCTGATTAATAAGGTCTGCTATTAAATCTTTTGATTTATCAGTTCCAACATGAGCCTGCTTTATGTTTAAAAGCTTAACCCCCAATTTTTCTGCCCGCCTTGTGTAGACATCAAGGTTTCTCTGCTGCACATAGTCAGGATTTAAATGAGCTGCAACATCTTCAAGTATTAAAGCAGCTTCTTTTTCATCCCAAAGTTCAGCTGTAAAGCCCACAGGAAAGGTATAGTTTTGTTTGCAGTCGTTTCGCAAACCACCAGAGCTTATTTTAGCTTTTTCAATAAGTAAAACAGACTTTTTGGAGTTTTCTGCAATATGAAATGCAGCACCAAGCCCTGCCGGACCTGAACCAACAATTATTATATCATAACTTTTTTTCATTTTACAATCCTGTAATAAAACTATTTTTTATTTTTAAGATTATTTAATATATTTTAGATTCAATAATTAAGTGCAACACCTTTATTTAAAAAAAGAAAGCACAAATTATACAAGAAAAACTTTTATAATTTACTCTGCTAAAATACTGTTTATTTATTGACATTATCTATGTTGCCAATTATATTTGGTATTATAAACATATTATTGGATATTTTATGCCATTATCTGGAAAAGAAATGTTAAAACTATTCCAAAAATCCGGATGGAAAGTTTTACGCACAAAGGGAAGTCATGTTATTGTAGGCCTCAATAATGATCGGGAATCGATTCCAATGCATAAAGAATTAAAGAAAGGATTAGAGGCGTATTTGATGAAAAGACTTAAAGGAGAATAATCCATGTTATATAATTTTAAAGTACATAAAGAAGAAAATGGATATTGGGCTGAATGTATTGAACTTAAAGGCTGTGTCACACAGGCAGATTCTTATGAGAAATTATTAAAAAATATGGAAATAGCATTAAACCTCTATTTAGATGAACCTGAAAGCTCTAACATATCTTTTCCTTTTCCCGGGAAAAATATTTCCGGCAAGAATATTGTAAAAGTTCCTGTTAATCACAAAATCGCATTCGCGTTAAAAATGAAAAAACATCGTTCAAATCTTGGCTTGTCTCAAAGGGAAGTTGCAAATTTGCTTGGAATGAAAAATATTTATAGCTATCAAAGACTTGAGTCTACAAAAAAGGCTAATCCAAGTTTATCTACAATAGCTAGAATTAAAACAGTATTTCCGGATTTTAATATTGATGATATTTTTAAAAAAGAGAGTAACAAGGCATGTTCCCTGTAATTTTTGGCTTTAGTCAACACATAACATAAAGCAGGTGATATGATTTTTGAAATCATCTAATATATTTTTTAAGCATAGCAGAGTCTATTATTTTTTTAGCATAATTCCATAGCTCTATTGATCCATCTTTTACTTTGCTGATTCTTTTTAATACCTGGTTATAGGCAATATTATTTTCTATCCATGAAATTCCTCCTGACGCATAGTTCAGGTTCACAGGCTGAAAACAGTCCAGGGCATTTGCAAAGTTTGCTTCAGCAGTTTTGTTCTCCTCAAACTCTATCCAGATGTCCATAAACTCTTTATGCTGATCAGAGGGGAGCAAGGCAAATAAACGTTTTGCTGCAGCCATCTCCCTCTCTGCCTTATCTTCATTTGCAGCATCATCATAGCAATAGGTATCACCTGCATCAATTTCAACAATATCATGAATCAAGACCATTTTTATAACTTTTAAAACATCTATACTTTTATTGCTGTATTCAGAAAGGAGTATAGTCATTAAAGCAAGATGCCAGGAATGTTCTGCGTCATTTTCATATCTGGAACCATCAGCTAAATAGGTTTTGCGAAAAATTTTTTTTAATTTATCAGCTTCCAGTATAAAATCAATCTGCTTTTGAAGTCTTTCTTCATCCATAGTTATTTCCTATTCTTCCGGAGCTCCTGTAAACATTTCCGGTAATACAGACAGAGCAGCAGAGTCTGCATTCATTATTGATTCTGCAATAGCAAAAAACAGGGGAAGCTGGGACTCAATAAAAAATTTACCTGATTGTATTCGTCCTGCATAAAAAGCTGATTCAGAATCAGATGAACAGAGCGATTTTATATCCATACCTTCATTTTTTTTCTGAATTTTTTCCAGGCATGGTATTGCCTCTGTCATACTCCAGATATGACACCAGGCAAGTACAAGAATATAAAATCCTCTTAAAAAAGGTGTTGCATGGGTAAAAATTTCAAGTATTCTTCCTTCCTCCATTCTCTTTTTCATTTTATTAATTACCATATCAAGATTTTCAATCCCATCACGAACATGGTTAATATATTTATCAGTAACTATATCTTGCGCTTTATCAAGGGTTTTTTCAACAACACCTTTCCATGTTTTATAACCTTTTTGATCCTTGTTAAGAAGTATTTTCCGCATAATAAGATCAATTGCCTGAATCCCGTTTGCTCCTTCAAATATAGAAAGGATACGGCAATTCCTGTAAAACTGCTCAACAGGGTAGTCCATGCAAAAGCCATAACCGCCAAAAACCTGCATTGCCTCTGATGTAATAAGAATTGAAGTATCGCTGCATCCTGCCTTGCAAAGAGGAACAAGGAGTTCTATTACTGATTCAGCATTTTCTCTTTCTTCACCATCAAGAACTTTTGCAAGATCCTGATTGAAATAATTATAATTGATCATTATGCGCTGGGCATCCACATAGGATTTCATCCATAAAAGCATTCTGGATACATCAGGGTGATTTATTATTTCAGTTTTAGGTGCTTCAGGGTTCATTGCATTAAGTACGTGGCTTCCCTGTATGCGATTTTTCGCATAGGTTACAGCATTCAGATATGCAGCAGAAGATGTTCCCTGGGCTTGCAAAGCTGTGCCAAGCCTTATGGTATTCATCATCTGAAACATTATTTTCATTCCTTTTCTTTCGCTTCCCAGCAGATATCCGCGACAATTATTGTTTTCTCCAAAAACCATTGTACATGTGGCAGATCCTTTTATACCCAGCTTATGTTCAATGCCTGCGCAAATAACATCATTAAAGTCGCCATTTGATCCATCTTCCTTTATTAAATACTTGGGAACAAGAAATATTGATATTCCCTTTGTTCCAGCAGGGTCACCCTCAATTCTTGCAAGCACAGGGTGTATCATGTTTGAATAAAGGTCATTATCACCGCTCGAAATAAAAATTTTCTGTCCGGTAATAAGGTAAGTGCCATCATCCTGCTTTACTGCCTTAGCTTTCAGATTTCCCACATCAGAGCCTGCATCAGCTTCTGTAAGACACATGGTTCCGCCCCATTGGCCTGAAATAAGTCCAGGGAGATAAAGTTTTTGCTGTTCCTCTGTACCAAATTCTTTAATAAGATTTATTACTCCTGCAGAAAGAATTGTGTACATCATAAGGTTAGGTGCAGCAGCACATATATATTCAAGGGAAGCAGCACCAGCTGATCTGGGTGGGAGCTGGCTGCCATCAGCTGATTCAAGCATAAGCAGAGACATGAGCCCTGCTTCATAATAGGTATCAAGTGCTGGTTTGAGAGATTGAGGTGCTGTAACTTTTTTTGTAACAGGATCCCATGTGCAGGCTTCACGATCTGCTGCTTCAAATGTTTTTTGAAATTCATTAACAGAAATTTTTTCAACAAGGTCAATTAGTGCTTCAATACTTTCCATGTCATAATCAGAGAAATCTTTGTATTGGGCAAGGCTTTGAATTTTAAGTACTTCAAATAAAACGAATTTTAAATCTCTTGTGTCAACCAGGGAATTAAGCATAGTATACCTCAAATTTATTGTATGATAATTTTATATATGCAGTTTGTTTTTTGTTCTTTCAAAGATAACCCCCTAAATCAGCAAAGAGCTTATCAGGCTTCCTGCCTGCCCTTTGCACTAACTCATCCATGAGCCTCGCCCAAAGTGGGACTTGATAAGCTTCTGTTCACATTTATTCTTTACTAAGTATTAAAATAAAAAAGTGCATTTAAAAGTATAAAACAAGTTAATCAGCCCTCTTAAAAAGAATTTCATTCCGTCGAGAGTTTGTTTTACCATTAATTACTAATGAAAAAAGTATGGCACTGTAAAAATTACTGAGTATGCAAGTGCTGTTAAGGCAACTTTTTTTAGTTCTATATCGAGCTTTGAAGGAATGCTGTTTTGAATAACAGCCTTTATATTAAATATGAGCGGTATAAAAACAATTATATAAATGAGGTGAAGAATCCCTGAATAATTAAAATATGTATAGGTTAAACTTGATATAATTGCAAAAATCAAAATAAGCGCATGATATACTTTGGATTTTTTTCTGCCAAGAATCCCTGCAAGTGTAACTTTGCCACTTCTGTTATCATTTTCCATATCTCGCATATTGTTAAGATTAAGCACAGCAACACTCATAAGGCCTGTAGTAAGAGCAGGGAGCATAATATCCCATCTGACAAAACCGCTGTGAAGAAAAAATGAACCCATTGTTGCAACAGGGCCAAAAAAAATAAGCACAAAAATATCACCCATTGCCCTGTAACCATAGGGCTTATTTCCCACAGTATATTTCACAGCAGCTGCAATTGCTGAAATACCAATAATTATAAAAACTAAAAATATAGTGAAGTTTAAAAATCTTGTTCCATAATAAACAAGAGCAAGCCCTGAAATAGAAGCAAAGAAAGCGAAAATATAAATCATCCTTTTCATTTCCAGCATTGATATTTCACCCTTTTGCAAAGCCCTTGCTGGGCCTATTCGCGTGTCATTATCTGCACCGCTTTTCATATCCCCATAATCATTGGCAAGGTTAGATAATATTTGAAGAAAAAGCGTAGTGAGAATACATAGCACAAAAATCAAAAAACTGAATTGCCCAAAAGCTTTTGCAAGAAAGCTTCCTAAAATTACCGGAGAGACAGATAGGGGAAGAGTCCTTAATCTGAAAGAAACAATCCATGAACCTGCTTTTGTCATTTTTTCTCTTTTTGCTGTATTTGTTTATAATAGCGAATAGTTTTTCTAACTGAATAAATATATTTTATGCAAGATGGGAGCAAGAACAATTTTTTATTATTTTTGGATTTATTCCAGGGCTGAAAAATGTTGAGTTTTTTTGCGCTATTTAATTTAGAAGGGTCTCCTACAGGAGTCTTTTTTGCGGGGTCAGGGCATTTTTGTCTTGAGTTTATTTCCAATATGATATCTTGTGTTGGGAGGAATAGAGTTCTGGGGGGAAAGGAATTTCCTTGATAGGTATGAAAGTAATTGTCAACAAAACAGAAATAACAATATTCAGCGGTGCCAGAGTAGCAGATGCTTTACGCAGCTATTATATACAGCTCAAAAAGCCTGTTCCAAAAAATTTCCCAGAAGTAAAAGACAGGTATGGCAACACAATTGCTTCTGATGGCAGACTGTCGCAAGGATATCAAATAATAATCAACAACAACAAAGAAAAGGTTAAACAATGAAAAAGTTTACATTTAATCACACCAGTATTTTTATTATTTTTATTGCAGTGGTACTGCTTACATCTTGCGCCACGACAAAAAAAAGCACCGATCTGCGACCACAACAGGCCAGAACAGTCACTATCCTGGCTGTAAATGATATGCACGCTGCCATTGATAATTTTCCGAGATTCGGTTATATGGTTGACAGTCTTCGTGCTATTTATCCCGATTTGCTGCTGGTTTCCGCAGGTGACAGTCAAACCGGCAATCCAATCAACGATCAGTATCCTGAAAAGGGAATGCCCATTATTGAGCTGATGAATATGCTGAAATTTGACCTTTCTGCTGTGGGGAATCATGAATTTGACACCAAACCAGACGGTTTTGCTAATATTTTGAAAAAGTCAAAATTTGATCATATCTGCGGAAATGTTGAGGTGGAAAATATTAAGAAATATCCGATAAAACCGTATAAAATCATCACCACAGCAAATGGTGTCAGAGTTGCTTTTGCTTCTGTA
>JBBAGC010000059.1:0-8861 GCA_041655115.1 Spirochaetota bacterium
GAAAATTTTTCTGAACATATAACAGTTGCAAAACAGGGTGGAAATATAGCAAAAAATGCCCGTTTGGAATTAGAAGAAAAAACAGGAAAAAAAGTAATTTCTCCTCTTAAGGCAAATGATATGCTTGCAATCGATGAAAGTCATAATGAGGATGAAATATGAAAAATGTTAATAAAAAAATCACTTTAGAGGATGAGCCTAAGAAAGAGTTATCTCCATACGCTGATACTCAGCTACTCGATGACCAGGATCAATGCAAGGTCGTCGAGTGTTCCGAGCAAAGCGAGGAAAGTATCGAGACGACCGGGGTGAAACCTAAGTCTCATCACAGGACTCATGCCTGTTTTGCCAGTATTCTCTGGTGAATTTTGAAAGCATGTAAAAAAACTGGATATACCTGGGATTACCTTTCTCAATCCTTTCTATTACTTCATCTATTAATGCTCCTTTAAATTTCATAATACCATCGTAACCGTGAGCAAGAAGAATATACCTGGGGTTAAGCTCTTTTATTTTGAGCAAAGTTTTTTTCATAGAGCAGGGAAAAAGCACAGGCACTGGCGGAAGATATTTTCCCTTATTGTAAATTACAGTATCTGCCACATAGAGGATACTGTTTTTTTTATTGTATAAAAGCATATTGTGCAAAGTATGCCCTGGAGCATGAAGCGAAGACCAGTCATCAAAAATCGGAAGTTTTGACTCGTTGAACAGCTTGTAGTTGGGCTTAACTTTTCTGCTATAGTAAAGAAACCTGTGTTTAGACTTAAGTTTTATAGCCATGAAACGGGACTGGAGAGTATCAGAAATATGCTGAAGCGTCCCTCCTGGGCCGGAATACCAGTCATCAATATTGTGAGGAGCTGCAATTGCTATATTATGATTTTTACGCAGAATACTTGCAGCTCCAGCATGGTCAGGATGACAATGAGTAACTGCTATAAGTTTGACATCGCTCATTTTTTTCTCAAGCTTTTTTTCAATAATAGTTTCAATTCCCTTTACATCCGGTCTGCTTGCTCCATCAAGAATTAGTATTCCATGGGGGTATTCAATAAGATAATTGTTTTGCACATATCCTTTGTATGTATGAATATTAAAATCTGCAAATTTTGAGGTTGTCACAATTTATATCCTGTGTGAAAAATTTTATATTATATATAGAAGATTTACAATACAGACTTATTATTGATAATAACTTTTAATTCAAGTCAATTTTAATAAAAAATTTATTAGTTCATTTTATATTTTTGGAATACAGAGGCTGGCTGCCTAAAAATAATTTCCTTGTCATGCCGGCTGTAGCGAAGCGGAAGTAAGCATTATTGAAACATCCTGTTTCGTGCTTACAGGCAGCCTTCGTGGCTGCACTGCCGGTATCTCTTAGGCTTGATTATATCAGGAGATTCCGGTATTTGCATAAATTGAAGTTACAAAACCGGAATGACAATTTTTTTCAAATCCGACTTTTGAGACTGCCCCTATAGTACAGTAGTATGCAAAAAGATGCCCCGCTCTTTGAAAAAATGCTGGACAGGGTTTGTAATTTTAAAAAAATTAAAAAGTCGTAGAACGATACAATTTTATAGCCAAGGGTAAAAAATGACTAAAATTAATGAAAACTTTCTGAAGTTAAAAGCTTCGTACCTTTTTTCTGATATTGCAAAAAAGGTAAATGAATTTAAAAATGCAAATCCGGATAAGGATATTATAAGGCTTGGAATTGGTGATGTTACACTTCCTCTTCCAGAAGCGTGTATTAAAGCCTTTCACAGTGCTATTGATGAGATGGGCAGTGTTTCAACATTTAAGGGATATGGCCCAGAGCAGGGTTATGATTTTTTAAGGGAAAAAATCACCTCTTTTGATTTCAATGCAAGAGGAGTATCTGTTGCAGCTGATGAAATATTTATTAGTGATGGAGCAAAGTGTGACACTGGCAATATACAGGAAATCTTTTCTGCTGATGCAAAAATTGCAGTTCCTGATCCTGTTTATCCTGTTTATGTTGATACAAATGTTATGGCAGGGCGAACCGGGGTTAATATAGATGGTCGCTATGAAGGCCTTTATTACATGGATTCAAACGAGGAAAATGGTTTTGTTCCTGCGCTTCCATCTGACAATGTTGATCTCATTTATCTGTGTTTTCCCAACAATCCTACAGGAGCTACAGTTACCAAAGAACAGCTTAAAAGCTGGGTCAATTATGCCAAAGCCAATAAGGCAATAATCCTTTTTGATGCAGCATACGAAAGTTTTATAAGGGATGAATCTTTGCCTCACAGCATTTATGAAATTGATGGGGCAGATGAGGTAGCCATAGAATTCAGGAGTTTTTCCAAGAATGCGGGTTTTACAGGAACCAGGTGTGCTTACACTGTTGTACCTAAAAAGTGTATGGCGTATAATGAAAAAGGTGAAGCTGTTCCCCTTCATCCTATATGGCTAAGAAGACAAAGCACCAAGTTTAATGGAGTTTCCTATCCTGTACAAAAAGCAGCTGAGGCTGTTTATTCCCAGGAGGGCATTAAGCAGGTAAAGGGTCTTGTTGATTATTATCTTGGAAATGCTGCTGTTATTCTTGAAACAATGAACTCCCTTGGGTATAAATGTACCGGTGGAATCAACTCTCCATATATATGGATGAGTGTAAAATCAGGGTCATGGGAATTTTTTGACAGGCTTCTTGCAGATGCTGCTGTTGTAACAACTCCGGGTTCTGGATTTGGCAGCTGTGGTGAGGGCTACATACGAATAAGTGCATTTAACTCCAGGGAAAAAGTAGTTGAAGCAATGGAAAGAATAAAAAAAGTTTTGGGATAATTTTAAAAAGCCTGTTATTTTGAGTTAATGTTAAAAAAAAGTCATGAGGTTTTTAATGTCAGGGTCAGATGATGAAGCAAAAAAAATTCTGAATGATTTTTTAAAAACAGCCTCTCCCCATGAAATCAAAGAGCTTTACAGGCTTTTGGATGAAAGAAAAAAAAGCAGGGTAGGGGTAAAAGTTGATGTTCAGAACCTGGCAAAGACAATGTCAAAGCAGATAGAAGAACAGCTTGGAATATCCGCTTTGAATACTAAAAGAATGGCCAGAAATATGGTTATTCAGATGGCCAGGAAGTACAAGCCGGAAATAACAGATAGAGAACTGGCGCAGATTGCAAACAATATGGTGCCTGAAAGAAAACCTGAATCATCAATAAAAATACCTGCA
This sequence comes from Spirochaetota bacterium, assembly GCA_041655115.1. Lineage (GTDB taxonomy): Bacteria > Spirochaetota > UBA4802 > UBA4802 > UBA5550 > JBBAGC01. The sequence continues at coordinate 3,218 of JBBAGC010000059.1, forward strand.
GATATTCTTAAAACCATGGTGATGCAATTTATTGCTTATAGCTCAGGAAATATTAGTGCTTCTGAAAAAAGGAACTTGCCGCAGGGATGGGAAAAAAAATACTGGAATTCTTTCCCGCAGGAAATAAAAATTTCAATTGCAGCATATTTAAATGGTGATATAAATAAAAGAGATTTTTGGAACAGAGTAAACAAACAGGTATTATAAAAATAAAAATCAGGATGCAGGATGGCAAATTTCAACCTTTTCCAGATCAATTCTTTTAAGCTTGCTTCTAAAATTTGTAGTACTATCATCAATAATTTTTTGCAGATAGTCCATTTGCTTTTCCATAGCTTCAATATAAAGGTTTTCCTTTATTCTGAATCTTGATCTGAAATGATATTCAGCAAACTCATAGCATCTCATTAGATTTTTATTTAAGCGCACCATAGTGGATTCATAAAAGGCAAGGGTTTTTTTTAATATATCAAATTCAGTTTCAAATCCTTCCAGGCCTGCTTCTGTAAATTCCCGATATAAAAAAAGCAGCTTTTCCAGGTAAGCTCTGTCCGCCATCTGGCTAAGCAAATCAGCTGTGCCTAATATGGAGCATGAAAGTGCTTTATCATCATCTGCCACTGTTCTGCAGTCAAACCTTAGGTCTGTGCATTCTATAAAGGAAATAATTCTATCTTTTCTTTCCTGATTGAGTTTAAAAGCTTCGGCATTTCTTTCAGTAAATTCCATACCTCGCTTAACATGAGTTTTTGTGTATTTTGCACCTGTTCCAGTAGTGTCCCAGTCTTCCTGTATATAGCCTGTGTCATGCAGCAGTGCTGCTATAAGCAGGTCTGCGGAAATTTCTTCTGGTATTGATTCAGCTGAAATATTTCTGCCATCAATCAGACGCATTGTAGCAATAAAACAATTCAATGTATGAGACAAATTATGATAGTCCGTGTTGCATTCTCTGTATCCGGGAAAATCACCCTCGAAAAGTGCTTTAGTTAAGTAAAAACAGTTTTCTACTATATCAAAAGATTCAGCTTTGTAATTAAGAGTAAAAATGTTTTTGCACTCTGCAAGAATGGCAGAAGGATTATCGTGATCAAGGAGCATTGCAAGTTGTACTTTTTTATTAGTGAGCATTGTTAGTCTCTCTTTTTACTTTTCAGTTTTTTTAAATTTGATCTTTTTAAGAAGAAATATAATTACTACCTATATATTTAAATACAATTAAATAAATTTCAAGATAAAATCAAATTCATTTTTAATTAATGCTTATTTAATGTAAATTATTGTCGATTTAATATTTTTTATATAGGATTTAGATTGTTAAAATTGATCCAATGTCTATTATAGGGTTTTTGGAAAGATAGCTTATGTTAATATCTCTTTTATTTATAAAGTCAATAATTGTTTCACAGTCAGGGTGATGATCTATTTTTCCGGTGAGTAGAATAGTTTTTTTAAACAGCCCCGAGGCTCCTCCTATAAAGCCATGTTTATATCCAGGCAGATTAATAAACCCTGGTGTAATGAGCAAAGAATCAATCCCATTTGCTATGGCAATATTATGTATGGATTTATCCGCAGTTATAATGCTTTTGTCATTAACAACAAGTGTGGAGCATTTACTGTATCCCTGATTGGTATTTATTAAACTGATATTATTGTCAGTGAAGTATTTTTTAATTTCAGAAGGTGTATATTCTACTTTATGAAAGGCTATATTTCCAATGCAAACAATATTATAGGGAATGTCTAATGGATATTTATTATTCAGTTTTGTGGAGCAGATATTTACATTGCAGTATTTCTCCAGAGATTTTATAACATCTCTGGGGATTGCAGGATGTGTAAAAGCAGAATTATTATGCACAAAAATTTGAATGTCCGGGTGGCTGCTTATTGGTTCTGCTACAAGGTTTATGGGGGGTATGGGGATTATTTTAAATCCCATAGCAAGATTTTCTTTAACATCATCTGGCGAACGTGAGTCGATTATTGCAATGGGTTTCAGAGGTGGAAATCTCCTGCTGCTTCCGGCTGATAAATTATATTTTCAATAAGAAAAAAACAGTCATTGTTTGCTGATGGTATAACTTCACCAACCTTATGGCAAAAAACTTCTGTCCCAAGAAAATCAAAGATTGAAACGTGGTTTTTTTCAGGATCACGCTGATCTGGGAAAACAAGAATAAACTCATTGCGCATTCCATTACCAAGATTTTTAAGCCTGAATTTTGTGTTCATGGTAATAATGATGGGTTCTATTTTTTCAGGTTCAATTATACGGGCTTTTTTAAGTTTATCTTTTATTTTTTTTACAGAGGTATCAAGAGGGTTGAGCGAATCAATTATCTTAGCTATGCGATCATAGTCTAGTTTTGTTATCATATATTTCTTTTTTTTAAATAACATTGACAGACCCTGCTTAAATAATTATAATTTAATATATGTATATTTAATATCAAATCCTCGCTTAATGTCAATAAGAAAGTATTAAAGTAAATAAAAATGTCTGTATTTTTCCTTATTATGGGGACGTAATTATATTCCATATTTCAGGAGTTTCCTGAGAAATTCTCCAAAAGGCAACCTTGTTTATTGAGCTGTTTTTATAAAGCTTTAACTTGTCAGCTATTGTATTTTTATCATCAAAGTAATGGGATACCTGGATTGTAGTGGAATAGGTGAAAAAGGGAATTTTATCTTCAGTATATTTTATATCAGGTTTTAATCTTTCAATTATATTTCTGGTGTTATTAAGTCTGTATGCACGTGCTGGATTTTTATTAATCCATGCTCTTCCGTAAAAGGGTATGCCCATGATAATTTTTTTAGCAGGTATTTTGGAAATTGCGTAATTTGCCACTTTTTCACACCAGTTGAAAGATGATACAGGTCCTGGTTTGCTTGTGCTCCAGTGCTGATCATAGGCCATGATAATTATGCGATCAGCTATTTTGCCTATTCTGTCATAATCAAAAGCATCATTAACATTTTTTCTTCTTGCTGGTACAGCAATGCTTAAGGTTTTACCTTTAAGTTCCTTTTTTAAAATAGTGAGAAATTCTAAAAATATTTCTTTATCAGCAGGGATTACTGCTTCAAAATCTATCTGCACTCCGTCAAAAGGGGCAGATGCAGCAACAATATCGTTAACCAGCTTGTCGCGTAAGTTAAATGCAGGATTAAGGCATATATGTGTAAGTGTAAAATTTCCTGTTTCAGCAATCACAAGGTGAACTTTCCCTTTGTAGTTTTTTATTCTGTTTCTTTTGGGAATGCCGTAAAGTGTGCCGGTTCTGCTAATGCGTGCAGAAAAATATCCTATATCAGTTACAGGGATTGCATCTGTCAAATGAGCCTCTTCACCTGTCATGAGGTATCCCCAAACTTCGTTGAATTGATATACTTCTTCGCCTGTTTGCGCAGAAGAGCTGGATACATGGGTAAGTGAAAATATAACAATGAATATGGTGAAAAAAATAAAAGAAATACGGTTTGTCATATACTTATACCTTGTTGCGTATTTTTTGAATTGTGCTTTTAACATTTTTTATAATTTCTATTATAAAAATTTATCTATATTAAAACTATTTGTCAAGTATCTTTGGATAGTTGACATAAATCAGTTGCTGTTCTTAATTTTAGGATAGAGGGGAGTTTTCTATATGAAGTGAATAAGAAAGCAATATTAAGCAAATAACACATCTTGCATCAAAGAATTTAAGAAGGTATAAAAATCTGCCTCTTTGTGACAATTGCCTCCTAGCGGCATTATGAGAACAATAAATAAGTTGATTTATAAATCTTTGGCTTCATAAATTTTATAGCATTTTACGTTTGAATTAGAACCATTTTCGTCATTCCTGCGAAGGCAGGAATCCCATAGAATGTTTTTTATAAGATACCGGCATTCCGCTTTGCTCCAGCCGGTATGACAATGCACTAATCATTTCATAAACAGCTATACTTTAATGATATTGAAGCGGGATAATTCAAGGCAATAGTACTTGACTTTTGCAGGAAGTGTACTATTCTTATGAGTACTGATTAATAATGAAATTAGGGAGACATGCGATGCTTCAGTTTCTTAATCGCTCAAAAGGAGCTGTTTGATGAACAAATCTGCTTTACTATCTCGCATAGAGGTAAATCCCGATGTCATGGTTGGAAAACCAATTATAAGGGGTTTGCGTATTTCAGTAGAACATTTATTGAATGCATTAGCTGGAGGAAGGAGTGCTGAGGATATTATAAAAGATTATCCAGAGCTTGAAAAGGAGGACATACAGGCTGTGTTGCTCTATGGTGGTGATTTTAATCAGTCCTTAAATTAATAATATTTTGTTTTTAGGTTTTAATTTTTCTAGTGTAATTTTATTTTCCATTATTTAAGAAAGCTCGGCCTCTTTTTTAGTTTTTTTTAAAATATTAATAAATTGATCTGCGGATAATGCCTGTATATCAAAATTCTTATAGTCCTTAATATTTCGTGTAATAATATAATTAATATTATTCGCTTTTGCAGTATAATACTGAATGGCATCTTCGAAATCTGGAAAATTAGAAGATAATGAAGAATTAATTATTTTTTCATCAACAGATAAAATATTAACCAGAAGTTTAAATTTATTTAATATTTCAATGGTTTCTTTTTTTGATTTTTGTTTTCTCAATATATAAAATAAATTAGAAAATATTAATGATGAAACTGAAGCAATAAGTATACCTGAATCAATCAGATGAAACAAATGTGCTGAATGGATATAAAAAGGATCTCTCTTGGTAAGGAGATCCAGGATAATGTCTGTATCAACAAATATATTTTTCATTACTTGTATTTTTTAATTAAGTATTCAGTATAGTCATTTTTTAAATCATCCGAAGGAAAAGGTTTTATAACACCGGAAAGTTCTTTAACTATTGGAGATAATTTATAATTATCATAATTAGTTTCTGTTAATATGGCAATGAAATATTTTTCTACCATTTGAGACAAGCTGGTATTATTAATCATAGCATATGTTTTAGCTTTTTCAATAATAGTTTTGTCGAGTTTTAAAGTTAATTTACTATCCATATAAAAATTCCTAATATATATTATATAAAAATATGAACGTATTGTCAATATTAATTGAAAAAAATATTCTCCAGGCTCTGATCCCTGTTTTTCATAGAAAAGCCATCCTTTACTGAGATCTTCAACTACAGAAGTTAATATTTTAATTTTCATTCAAATAGATGACAAAGTTTTCTTTGTCAACCGGATTATCCTCTTACATTAGCTCGTCAATTTGAGTAAAAAATAAAATTTATATCCAATTATTTCTGCCAATAATGAAAAAATCTTGAAATATAATCCCTGCTTTGTGACCCTAAACAGAGTCGGCTTCTTAAAAGCAGGTAAGAGATAGTAGAGGTATAAAAATGAGAGTTTCAAAATATATTCTTCCAACCTTAAAAGAGGATCCATCTGATGCAGTTGTATTAAGTCACAGGCTTATGCTAAGGGCAGGGCTTGTGCGCAAGGAATCAGCAGGGATGTACGCCTATCTTCCTTTGGGATTAAGGGTTTTGAGAAAAATAACAGCAATAGTAAAAGAGGAGATGGACAGATCAGGCGCGCATGAGTGCCTTATGCCTGAAATGA
>JBBAGC010000060.1:0-8764 GCA_041655115.1 Spirochaetota bacterium
GGAGGCAGATCCTTCCTCTGAACAAAAAATACATCCTGTACTGCTTAAAGTTCCGTCCCTGTTTGGACAGGATAGTCCTGTGTTTACAGGAAGTTTAAGTACACGACAGTTATATTTTTCAGTGAGATAATCCCCAAAAAAATTATATGCTTTTCCTGACCATTTTTCGGGGTTATATGTTTTTTTCCAGTTCTGTATTTTCAAAATATGAATTCTTGAGATATTGCTGATTCTGATATTTATCAGGGTTAAGGTAAACACTTGATACTGAATCAGCTTTTAAAATATTGAGGTTTTTGTCAAGATTTACAATATAAATACCGGTTTTAAATTTAAAGTCTTCTGTGGTTTTTTTCCATGCATTGATGTTTTTTTTATGTTTTTTTGACCACTTTTTATATTTAACCCATTTTACTTTTTTGTAATTAAGCATTTTATTTTCAATTCTTTCCAGGCTCTCTTTATCCGGATTCAATGCATCAATAATAGCCTGCTTAATAGAGGTTCCTTCTTCCATGGTAATAATAACAGGTTTTGTGATGGGTGAAGTGTTTATAATAATAGAAGATTCTTTTCGTTTTCCAGACTGTGGAGTTTCTGAAGATTTGGAAGCTAAGGTTTTTTTACCACGATTTTGTCCTAATTCATTATTATACCTGGCTTTGTAGCCATTGTAAATTGCATTGCTGTCAAGGTTTGCCACTGCAGCAGTAAAACTTTTGCGTGCTGATTTATACTGTTTTTTATTCTTTTGCGTTATCCCACGTTTGTAAAGTGCTTCTGAATGAGTGATTTTTTTTAATACTGAGCTGTAATATTCTACTGAGTCCGCAAGATCTGCGTTTTTTGAATATTTACTCATTGCCTCAATTGTTTTTTTAGCCCTGATTGTTTCTGCGTTTTTAAAATAATATATTACAATGCGTGCAAGCTTTAGCATTTCAACTCTGTTATTATAATTAACATCAATTATTTTAGCTTCTGAACCTGTAATATCAACTCCATAAATTTTTTTTAATGTTTCAAGCAAAGTATCGTATTGTGATTTAACAATACCGTCCATATAATAAGGGTCTAAAATCTTTTTTTCTTCTTCCGGGTTTGAAATAAAGCCATTTTCATAAATTACTGATACAGGGAAGTCCATGTAATATGTAAACCTGTCATCTCCAACAGCACCATACTCCCAGTTGTTTGGAGTATAGCCTTTATCTACAAGGGAATTTTTTATATTCAGGGCATATTCTCTGGAAAATCCACTGGCATCAAATTTGTTGTAAAGTGTAAGAAAACCGGAATATGACCCCTTGATGTTTTTAAGAAGAAGCCTGTTTTGCTTGTCTCTTGCCATGTGTATTCCTGGAATATTAATTCTCCCATCTGCCTTGTTGAAAATTGAAACATTGTTAAGATGCTGCGCAATTATAAGGAAAGCTCCAGCATCGCTTGCCATGCTTACAGTTTGCGCGAATTTAAGATAATGATATGATTCTGATTTGCCATCAAGCACATCCTGAAAATCTTTTGAAGTAACAATTTCAATAAAATTATTTGATTTTAACAGGTTATAAAGCTTTCTGGAGTAGAAGATTGAATAGTATTCCTCAGGCAGTCCTGTAACGCCTATTCTATTGGTTGTAATTCCTCGCCATTCTCCAGTGTGATCCTTTCCATGTGCAGGGTCAAAAAAAATTGTAAGCCTGTTTCCATTTTTAATCTTTTCCGGAATATCAGCATAGGTTTTATCAATATAGTTGATTATTTCAATAATAGAGTTTTGAGTTTCAGGAGTTTTTTCAAAAGAAATAATGGAGTTTATTGTAGAGCTTTGATCTTTATAAAGAAGGGGTGCGCTTTGTGAATAAAGTTCTGTGCTTAAAATAATAAAAAATGCAGTAATGCATGGAAGAAGGTATTTCATTTTAATCCTCAAATCTATTTTATTGATTGAATATTTCTGAATACACTTTTAAGATTTTCTTTGACTATATCTAAATAGCATATATTAATTTCACTACATTTTGATTCTGGTTTTAAAATTATTCCATGGTCTTTAATTAAATTCAGGATTTGAATTGAAGCTTCCCTTGATAAGCCTGTTTTTAGTTCGTGCTGTATATTGCGAAGAGCTATCATTTCCAGGTGTTCACATAGCTCCTCATGCGATGTATTTTTGCATTTTTCGTATGTCTGAATATGTATTACTGCTCTGTATCTGGAGTTATTAATCCAGCCAACCTTTTTGAATTTTTCAGAAAACAAAGGGTTCCCTGATTCTGAAAAAGTGCTTTTAGGGGATTGGATATCTTTAGTTTCTTTTTTTGAACATGGTAATGTTGCTACAGTTAATACAATAATCAGTATAAATGCATATAGTTTTAATGGTTTCAATTTATTCTCCATTATTAATCGGGTATATTTGTTTTTAAAAAAAATTAATGTCCAGGTATTTAATAATATAATATATCGGCCTAAAATGTAAAACAGTTAATCAGGAGAAATTATTATTCATTGTAAAGAAATTCATCCTCAATTTAAGGAAGTTCCCGGGCTTTTTTGAAAGCAGGCTTTGAAGTTCTTCACCTTATGGTATTAAACAGGAGGCTGGCTCCAGGCGAGTGGAGCCTTTGTTTTATTTTTTTATAATATTAATGATGTTTTGAATTTTGTCAGCATCAGGGTGATTAGGTTTCATGGCTAAAACCTTTTCAAAATGGAATACAGCTTTTTTATCATCTTTAAGATTCCTGTAATAAATCATTCCAAGTTCTTCATGGGCTTCTGCCTGGCCTGAATTAATCTGCAATGATTTTTCAAAGGAGCTTGCTGATCTATTAAAATCACTTTTATCCCTATAGGCAATGCCAAGCTGAAAGTATGATCTGTAATCCATAGGTGAAAGCTCTGAAGCTGTATTATAGGATTCAATTGCCTCATCATATAGCTTCATGGAATAGTAGGCATTGGCAAGGTTAAAGTGGGCATTAAAAGATTTTGGGGAGTTACTCGTTGCTTTTTTATACTGCTGAATTGCCTTGTCATACATTTTTTTATCAGCATAAAGTCGTCCTAAATTTATATAGGCATTGGTATAATTAGGGTTTATGCTTATTGCTTTTTCGTAAAATTCAATGGCAGTCAGGTCATTGTTCAATGCTTCGTGAGCTTTTCCTATTTCATAAAATGAAGGAGCATCTCCCCCTTTAATGTCAGCTGCTTTTTGAAATAAGGGGATTGCCTCTTTATGCTTTTTTCTCTCCTGGTGAAGAAGCCCCAGGTTAAATAAAGCCTGATAGTAATGAGGATCAATTGAAATTGTTTTTTCATAAAAAGTTTCAGCATTGTTATAGCTTTTCATCACATGATAGGTTTCAGCTAACTTGAAGTTTGTATCAGCATTATCAGGTCTTAGCTCAAGATCTTTGGAAAAATTCTTTAATGCTTCACTAAAGTTGTTTGATTCCAGCTGGATATTCCCCAGATTGAAATAGGCTCTGTCCATTTGGGGGTCAAGCCTTATTGCACTGTTAAAATCTTTTACCGCATTTCCTTTATCATTGAGTTTCATGAATGACAGCCCCCTTGAGTAAAAGGCTTTGGCATTGTCCGGTTCAAGCTCAATGGCCTTGTTAAATGAATTAAGAGCTGCTCTGTAATTTTCCTGCATGTAGTGAATAAGGCCCAGTCTGTAATGTGAATCTCCGTTTTTAGGATTGCTTCTTACGGCATTTTCAAAGGATTTTTTTGCATCATTATACATTCTATTGTGATAGTAAATTCTTCCCATCCAGTAGTGGGAGTGGTCGTCGTTTTTATCAGCCTCAACTGCTTTTAAATAGGCTTTTATTGAATCATCATACTTTTTGTCATAGCGGTTTTTGTCGCCTATTTCACGCCATTTTAAGGCATCTCTGGAAACATCATTTGTTGCAGTTTTAGGCTCTTCATATCTACTTGAAAGTTCCTGCTGTTCTTTTTCTTTAGGCATCATGTCAGATGATGACACAATATTCTTTTGCAATGAACCGGTTCTGCCTGCTGTATCATCAGTTAGAACATTTTGGCGGGACAGTAATTTTTCTTCTGTTTGAAGTCCTTTTAATGCAGAACCGTATTTTCTTCTTAAATTGGAATCTCTGTTATTGTACTGCAATGCCTGTTCATAAGCTGATACAGCTTCAGGATAGTTTTTGTTCAGTGCATAAATATCGCCAAGCCTTTCAGATGCTTTTGAGTCAGATGAATCAATATCAAGTGCTTTTCTGAATGCAGCAATAGCAGCATCTTTATTTCCAAGGCGCAATTCGCTTTCAGCAAGTCCTCTGTGGTACATAGGATTTTTAGGATTAAGAGAAATTGCTTTTTTATAATTATCCCTGGCTTCACTGTATCGCTTTGCATTATACAGGGCATTGCCCAGATTGTAGTAGCCTTCCGGATTAGACGGATCAAACCTTATGCCTTCCTGAATTATGGCAATAGCCCCTGTTGTGTCGCCTTTTTTTAACCTTTGTGAGGCAATGTTTTTATAGCTTTCAGGGTCAGATGGGGCAACCTTTTGTGCAAGCCTGTACTCCTGAAGTGCCCTGTCTATCTTTTCCTGATCATCATAAACATTTCCAAGCCTGTTGTAGGCAAGAGGGTAGCGGGGTTGATTTTTTTTTGCTTTTTCAAAAACTTCAATTGCCTTGTCATAATCCCCTTTTAAAGCGTATGCATGACCAAGCCCATTAAGTGCAATATAGTTCGTGGGATCTCTTTCCAGAGCCTTAATGTAGTATTCGATTGCATTATCAAGGTCACCTATGGATTTATACAGGTCAGCTAAATTAATTAAAAATCCTGTGCTTCCCGGATCTGTCTTAATCAAATCAAGATAAAGGCCTATCTGCTTTAACCTCATGTCAGATATTTTGTCTGCCGGATCTGCTGATTTAAAATAAAAGAACGCTCCTATTGCAATTAGCAGTACCAGAGCTCCAGCACCCAGGACAATTTTTTTTCTGTCATTATTATAACTGTACATTTTACTTCTCCGGAAAACTATAAATCGTCATCTATATATAATTCTTCAAGTTCTGTTTTTGATTTCTTTTTTTCATGCCCGGCTTCCTTGTTTTCAGCATCTCTTTCCTGTCTGGTTAAGGTTTCACCACCAAGAAGAAGTGCCTCTTCAATTGACACTTCGCTTCCCTGCTGTGGAATTTTAAAATCAGGATCCTTTAACAGCTCTAAAATTCTTTTAATACTATTATATTGAGGATCTTCTGGTGAAAGATTAATAAACTTATCCCAGTTTTCAATTGTTTTTTCTTTATCACGCAATAGCATAAGATAGGTTAATCCCTTGTGATAAAAAACAATTTCAAGCTTGCTGTCTCGTGCAAGGGCTTTGTCATAGTTTTCAATGGATAAATTTCCGTTTTGTTTGAAATAATGTATTTGTCCCATACGGAAAAAATTTTCTGCCGGATTCGGATCAAGTTCAACAGATTTAAGATAAAGGTTTAGCGCAGCATCGTATTGTTTTTTGTTAAGGTATATATCACCAAGGTAGGAATAAGCTGTTGTATTTTCCGGATTGTTTTTTATTACTTCTTTTAACAGGTGTTCAGCCATTTCAAATTTTTTTTGAAAAAAGTAATTTATTGCTTTTTTAAACTGCTCATCATTGATATTTTTTTGCGCAGGGGCAGATGCAGTTAAAACAATTAAAGTTAAAAATAAAACAAAAGTTTTAAAAATATTTTTCATGCTATATTTCCAGTAATATAATTTTAATACCTGCTTCAGCAATCATCTCATCTGCAAGAGGATCTGTGTAGGCAGAACGGAAAATGAAAGTATCAATACCACTGTTAATGAGCATTTTTGTGCAAATTGAACAGGGTTTGTGAGTAACATATATCTTTGCCCCTTTTAGGGAAACTCCATGCAAGGCAGCCTGAATAATAGCGTTTTGTTCAGCATGGAGTCCTCTGCATAACTCATGCCTTTCACCGCTTGGCACATTGTATTTAGTCCTGAGACAGGTTTCTTCTGTACAGTGGGTTATTCCTGTTGGCGCTCCATTATATCCGGTTGTCAGCATGCGCTTGTCCTTAACAATCACAGCACCAACCTGGCGTCTCAGGCAGGTTGATCTGGTTGAAACATCTTCAGCTATTTTCATAAAATAACTGTCCCAGGTCGGTCTTTTAATCATTGGAAACCTCATATTTAAAATCCATTGGTATTTTTAAAGGCTCTGAAAAATTCAAAGTAACTTCACTTTTTAATTGAAATGATCTTGATGTGAAGTCTATTAAACTTCTTTTTTTTATTTTAACTTTTTTTATATTTATAAAATAATCATTTAAAGCATCAGAGCCTACTTCACTTGTAAAAATTCGTATTTCATCATTTGCAAGGATAATTTCTTTCATACCTAAGCCTATTTCACTTTCGTGAATTTTTTTAACCCCATCATAAAGAACAAGCCTTGCCAGGCTTCCTTTTAATAATACTTTATTATCATTTTTATTAACACCTTTTAAAGTTAGACTAAATAGCATATTTTTTGTTTCAGGTATTTCTGTTATAGAATAGTTGATTTCAATTGACCTGGTTGTAATTTTTGAAGTATAAAAGGCTGAATCATTCCCTCTGTTTGTTATTATAAGCAAAACTATAAGTATAATAAGTGCATCAAAAATCATTATTACCCTTGAATACTTTTTTCGTTTTACCGAAGGCTTTTCCTTATTGTGATCTCGCAAATCACGGAGTATTTTTTCACTTTTGGTTTCTTGGGATGTCATAATAATGGATTATTTGCATTTTTCAAGGTCAAAAATTCCCTGTGCAATCTGATTGTATTTTTTTGTGCCAGGCTTAAAGGATTTAATATATTCCCTGAAATAGGATATTTGTTCATTTTTCCATTTGTCTATGTCTTTATTAATTACAACCATAATTATAACCTCTGTATAATATTTTCTGCAATATTCTCTGTTTATTATCGGAAAGGGAAGGGGATTTCTAAATTAAGGGACATAAAAAAAGGCCGACAAAAGCCGGCCCTTTTTTTAAGTATATTGAAAATTGAAGTATTAGTCGCAAAGCTCAAAAAGAGCAGCTGCTCCCATACCACCACCAATACACATTGATTCAATACCATACTTTTTGCCCATTCTCTGCATATTTGATACAAGTGTAGCAAATATTTTAGAGCCTGTACATCCAAGTGGGTGTCCAAGAGCAATAGCACCACCTGTTGGGTTGATTATTAAATCCTTGCTTCCGAATTCCCAGTATTTGTTGTCGCCAATACCAAGCTCACGAGCACAGTGAATTGCCTGTGATGCAAAAGCTTCGTTTAGCTCAAAAATACCATCAGTCTTCATTTTGTCCATTGTCATGCCAGTCTTTTTGAAAAGAAGTGGAATCGCATATTTTGGTCCAACGCCCATTTCATCAGGCTTACAACCTGCTACAACATAACCAAGGAGCTTAACTTTTGGTTTAACACCGTACTTGTCACAAGCATCTTTGCTCATTATAAGGTTTGATGCAGCACCATCAGTTGTCTGTGAAGAGTTAGCTGCTGTGATCTGACCTGAGTTTGGAACATTAGGAATAGGATCAGAGAAAGCTCCTCTTAGCTTGGCCATTTTTTCAGGATCAGTCTTTGCTATTACACCGTCATCATAATCTACAGTGTAAAATTCTTTTTTGTAGGAACCGTCAGGCTGAGCAACAAATTTGTATGCTTCAACTGGAGCGATTTCTGTAAAATATTTCTTTTCCTGAGCATCACTGGCTTTAGCGTGTGAGTGAACTGAAAAATAATCCATGTCAGCGCGGTTAACATCATATCTTCTTGCTACGTTTTCAGCTGTTATACCCATGGACATGTAAACAGTGTAGTCTTTTGCTGCCCAGTCTGGGTGAGGTCTTGGAAGGTTTCCGCCCATAGGAACTATAGACATGGACTCAACTCCGCCTCCCATTGCGACTTCCATCATGCCGGCTTTAACTTTATAAGCTGAAATAGCCAGGGATTCAAGTCCGGATGAACAGAATCTGTTTACTGTAGCACCGCATGAAGTAATAGGGAAACCAGCCATAAGAGCTGCTACACGGCCAATATTTATACCCTGTTCTGCTTCAGGAAATGCACAGCCAATCATAATATCTTCAACAGCTTCATATGGAACTTTTGCTCTGTCCATTGTAGCCTTGAGAGTTGTTACGAGTAGATCTTCCGGCCTTGTTTGAGCAAGGAGACCTCTTCTGTTCCGGCATCCTGGTGTTCTTGTTGCTTCAACAATATATACGTCTCTCATATATTTATACCTCCTGATATATCATTTGTTATATGAATAATGGTTTCCCTTTAGCAGCCATGTGTGCAGCCATCTTCTGGGAGTTCTCTGTTTTCCAGCAGTCAACAAACATTTCTCTTTCAAGTCTCAGCATTGCATCTTCTGAAATCTCTGATCCTTTGTATGCAGTACCACCGGAGATAATATAACCAACTCGCCTAACAACAGTTGCTATATGAGGAGCAACTCTGTATCCTGCAAGCATATCAGGAATATTAGAATCAAGTGCACCCATCGCATCCTGTCCGAAAACTTTTATAGGCATTTTAACAGGAGGCACATATCCATCTTCACTCATTCTTAGAACTTCTTTCTTGGCATCACCAATGAGGTAATCCCTGTTGAAAACTATTCTATCCTGAGCTCTTAGGAAACCTTTATTTCTTGCTTCCTGTGCA
>JBBAGC010000061.1:0-8762 GCA_041655115.1 Spirochaetota bacterium
CCCTACGTGCCAAGATAGTTGTCGCCTAAAATAAATCAGGAGATGACAATGAAATACAGCAAAAGGTTCAAAGAATCAGTACTCAGGAAAGTCTTACCTCCAGAAAACAGAAATATTTCGGAAGTGGCCAGGGAAATGGGGATATCGAATCAAACGATATATAACTGGAAAAAGATGCTTGAAAATGGGTCACAACTATTGCATGAAGAAAGTAGTCCTTCTTCAATAGGCCGATTGGAAAAGTTCAATCTTCTTCTAGAGGGTAAAACTGTACCGGAAGATGAATCTGGAAAGTGGCTTAGAGAGAAAGGACTACACAGTGAACATCTGAATCTCTGGGAACAGGAGTTAAAAGACACTTTGAAAAATAAAGATACAGAATTAAAACAGGAAGTTACAAGGCTTCGAAAAGATAAAAAGGAATTGGAGAAAGAGCTTCGCCGTAAAGAGAAAGCACTAGCTGAAATGGCAGCATTATTAACCCTTAAAAAAAAAGCGAATGCAATCTGGGGGGACAGCGAGGACGATTGATCTCTCTGGAATATAAAATGCATACAATAAAAATAATAAATGAAGCCATTGAAAATGGAGCCGGAAAGGGTAAGGCTTGTTCCGTGTTGGATATCAGCTTAAGAACATTTCAACGATGGGAGAAGAATTGCTCTGCGGATAATAGAAAAGGTGCAGTAAAAAATATTCCCCGAAAGTTATCTGCAATTGAAGAACAAAGGGTGATCGATACTGCCTGCGAAAAGCAATTTAAAGATCTGACTCCTTATGAAATAGTTGCAATACTCGCAGAACAAGGCCAGTATATAGCATCAGAGAGAACATTCTATCGTATCCTTAATAGGGAAAATATGCTTCACCACAGAGGGAATAGCAAGCCCTGTAGTAGAACTGGCAAACCTGCCGAGCTTAAAGCAACTGGTCCAGATCAAGTCTGGTGTTGGGATATAACATTTTTGAGAACATCGGTACATGGCTTATATTATTACTGCTATATGATAAAAGATATTTGGTCAAAGGAAATTGTTGGATGGGAGATTCATGAAAAAGAGGATGTTAACATAGCTGCTAGAATGTTTAAGAGACTTAAAAACAAAAGGCAGCTTAGAGGAATTAAACTTCATTCAGACAATGGTAATCCGATGAAGGGAGCAACGATGATTATGACGTTGTATAGCCTAGGTGTGCTACCTTCATTCAGCCGTCCAAGAGTAAGTAATGATAGTCCTTATATTGAAGCATTATTCAAGACTCTTAAATATACAGCAGGATACCCAGGGCAATTTAAAGATATTTATCATGCCCGAACCTGGATGGCTTACTTTGTCAATTGGTATAATACCGAACATAGACATTCTGCTATCGGATATGTAACACCAGCTCAAAGAAAAAGTGGTGAATACAAAGAAATTTTCAACAGAAGAAATATTACGATGGAACATGCAAGGTTGGCTCACCCGGAACGCTGGGGAAACAGGGTCAGGATTTGGGAAGCAAAAGAAGAAATATACTTAAATCCAAGTGATGAAACTAAAGAGAGATTAAATCAAAAGAAAGTGGCTTAAAACGCGACAACTTTGTTGACACATAGCGAGAATGGTAAAAAATGAAAATACATATTAGTGATACAACTTTTGGCGGAAGCGGAATTGGGAGAATTGACGGCAAAGTCTATTTTGTTGATTATTCTGTTCCTGGTGATACCCTGCTTATAGAAAGCTTTAAGGACAGAAAAAGTTTTTCTTATGCCAAAATAAAGAAAATTATTGAGCCCTCCCCTCTAAGGGTTGAACCAGCCTGTCCTAATTTCAGCATTTGCGGAGGCTGTTCATACCTGAATATTGACTATACCAGAGAACTTGAATATAAAACAGCAATTTTAAAAAGCCTTCTTTACAGGCCAGGAGGGCTTGATGACAAAGATATTCCTGAAATAGATATAGTAAAATCTGAAAGATTCGGCTACAGAAGCCATACCCTTATAAAAAGCGAAGGCAAGGGATTTGGTCTGTATAAAAAACGAACTAATGATGTTGTTCCCTTTCCTGCACAGGGCTGCAGCATTCTTTCTCCTGCGTTAAATAATTACATAAAAACTCTTGAGCATAAAAAGATGAATTATGAAACCCGTGTTGCTCTGGACTATGAGAAAAATTTATTTCATGATAAAAGTGATGCACCAGGGTTTATTGATGAAAAAGTTAATGATATTACATACAGGCGTGAACTAAACGGATTTTTCCAGGCAAATCAGTTCCTTAGGGGCAAAATGCTTGATCTAATAAAAGATTATAGTTCACTCACACCAGAAGATGAATTTATTGATATAGGCTGTGGTTGTGGTTTTTTCACTCTTTATCTTGCAAAATTTGCTTCACAGGGCTATGGGTTTGACGTGGATCGAAAAAGTATAGCTCATGCTAAATACAATGCTAAAAAAAATAAAATTAAAAATCTGAAATTTTATTCTCTGTCTTCATCTGACATACATCCTTATAAGATAAACCCTGCTGTTGTTGTGGTTGATCCACCCAGAATGGGATTAACCAAAAAAACAAGGTACACTATAAATGCAATGAAGCCAAAAAAAATAGTTTATGTATCATGTAACCCTTCAACTTACAGCAGGGATATAAAGGATTTTATAGCACAAGGTTATACCCTGGACAAAATTACCATGATTGATATGTTCCCAGGTACTCACCATATAGAAATAATTACCAGGCTTGTACTGAGCTAAAGATTGCCGAAGCGTATAAGGTTTATAAGCCTTGCAGTAAAATAGGAACCAACCAAAAGGAAAAGAGGCATTGATATAAACATTGCAGCAAGTTCGCTTTTTGGAACAAGCTCTGGTTTGTAAACTTTTTTCCCAAAAAAATTTAAATCATAATACGCCGGATCTTTTGATCTTTTTAATATTTTAATTATAATTGTTACCTGAATGCTGATTAAAATTATATTTAAAAAACCTGATATGACCCAAAATATAAGACCTATGTTTATATTGCTAATAACAGCAGGATTGCGAAATGCTATAATACTTACTAATACCATTAATATAGTGTTACTGAGAAATGTACCAAGAAATATGCGGTAGTGTGTATCATTTTTGTTAAGAAGATACAGGATAATGGCCAGAATCTGGATAGCAAAGGAAAAAGCAAGAGTAAGAATTATTATTGTAATTAACATTATTCAGATCTTTTGATGATGATAGGGAATTAAAATTATATCAATTCAGTAAGAATTATTATTGTAAATAGTATTATTTAGCTACCAGAAAGTAAACTAAATGGACTAAACATAAAAGTCAAGAAACTATTGTTTTCTTAACCTTCCTGGTTGTATCTTTGTAGCAGCTCCCTTGCCTCACTGTTTGCAGGATCAGCATCTATGGCTTTTTTTGCGTAAAATCTTCCCTTCTCTTTGTTATCATGTTTAAAATAAAGCATTGCAAGCCTTAAATTAGCCATACTGTGGCCAGGGTTTTCCGAAATTGTTTTAAGGAAGGAGTCTCGTGCTTCCTTATCCATGTTGCTGCTATTGTCAAAATTTTTAAAATAAAATTCACCAAGTAAAAAATTAATTTCAGGTGATCTGCTGTTATATTTAAGTGCATCCATGCAGTATTTTATTCCTTCATTTCTGAACCGGGTTCTTATTGCCTGAACATTATAGTTTTTATATGCTTCAATAAAGCTTAGTTCAGCAAGGGTTTGCAAAAGTATAAATTTATCTTCATTATCGTATAATATTTCAATATTTTCATAGGATTTTTTTAATTCACTATATGCAAAGTTATAAATATTGTCACTGTAATATACAAGGCCAAGAGCAAGCCTTGCCTCTGGATTTCCTGAATCCATTTCAAGGGCTTTTTTGTATTCTGAAATAGCCATACCCTTGTTCCCATTTCTTGTATAAAGGTCTCCCCTTGATTTGTGAATAAATGCCCATTGTGAATTGTGATCTTTTAAAATTTGAACTACCCTGTAGCCCTCTCTGCTCAATTTTAAATTGCCGTAACCCAAAGCCATTTGTCCAAATGTTTTATTGTTAAAAAAATGTTTAACTTCAACTTTAGAAACAACAAGATTATTGCTGTCTATAATATATAAAGTATCATTTGGCTTTATTCCTTCATTGCTGTAAAGCCTCAATGTTGCTTTGGTTTTTTCCCTGGCTATTCCGGAAATATCATTTTCCGGAAGGTTTTCACCTGATGAAATAGACAGCACAATCCCTTTTATTACAACATCCTTTCCAAGCTTATCTGTCTGGGTGAAAAAAACCCTGGTTTTCAGACTCTCTGATTGATGCTTCATGTTGCCCAATGCCAGGGATATGGGAGTTAGGGCTATTATAAAAGAAAGAATAAATTTTTTCACTATTTTAGTACCCTTAATGGATTCAAAGGAACAATTCCTTTTCTGATTTCAAAATGAAGATGCGCCCCTGTAACAGCGCCGGTTTTTCCTGACCTGGCAATAGGTTCACCCCTTTTTACAACATCATTGAGCTTTACCAGGTTTTCACTGTTATGCGCATAAACAGTTATATAATTATTATCATGAGCTATTACAATCATTTTTCCATATACATCTTTCCAGCCTTCAAAAATAACCTTTCCATTGCCAGCTGCACTAACAGTGGTTCCTTCTTCTGCTCCAATATCAAGGCCACTATGAAATTTTTTTTCACCTGAAAAGGGATGAGTCCTGTAACCAAAGCCTGATGTTATTGGCCCTTTTAAAGGCCAGGACAGTACTATTTTTTTATTATTATTTTCCTTAACTTCCTTTGCTGCTATGTAGTGAGGATCTATTTCACTGGTTTTTTTATCGGGCTTTTTTGACTCTGCCATGTTTTCTTTTTTGACAACCCGGGTTTTGTCTGTTGCAGTTTTTTGATTCAGCTCAACTGCACCTGGAATAAAAATTTCATTACCTGCAATTATGTGCCCTTTTTTAATATTGTTGTGTGCAGCAATTTTTTTTATTTCAACCCTGTATTTTTTTGCTATTTCACTTAAAGTGTCGCCTTTGCTTATTTTATACACAACTCCCTGTTTTGAAGGAACATCTATTACTGTTCCTGCTTTTACCATATCAGGGTCAGGAAAGCTGTTAAGGTTGATTAGCATGGAATGGTTTATGTTGAACTTTTTAGCTATTGTCCATAAAGACTCATTCTTTTTTATGGTGTATTTTGTCAGATGCCATCTTGCATCCTCTTTTTTAAGAGATTTAAAGTATTCATCCTTACTTTTACCAAGTTTTAACTGCTTTTCATTAAAGGAAGGATCAAAAATAATTTCTCCCTTTGCTTCATTTTCCATGTCTTCTGACGGAACAATATCAGTTTCAATTTCAAGGCTATTGATAATCCAGGATTTTTCAATAGGATCATTCATAGATTCAATGATCATTGCTACAGAAGGAACAATGATCAATAAAACCGCAAATGCGGAGAAAAATATTAGCACTTTCAATGTTTTCATAGTATTAAGATCGGTAATATTGCAGATTTTCTTGACTAATGAGATGGACTTACAAAGCTGGAATTGTATAAATTTATGCTTTCTACCTTTTAAATTTCCATTCAATATTTCTCTTTTCCAGATATTTTTCAAATTCAGAAGCAGAAGAAAAATGCTCCCTATAAGGAGAGGAATAAAATTCACACTCCCCTTCTATATTTCCATGGCCTGAACAAATTTTTGGTTTTGTGGAATATATTTCACATCTGTTGCTGCTGTTTTTTTCATTGCACGGTGTAATAAACTGCACATACCATTTTTTTTCATGGTCAATAAAAACAGAAACGTTTTCATGAACAAGATACCATCTTATGTGGTCATAATCGGTTTTATTTTTTGGGGGTATCATCTCTATTGCCACATAATCGCAGCATTTTCCACCGCATTCTTCACATGGTGGGCTAAATTGTGTCATTTAAACTTTTCCTTTTAACAAAGCGCCAGCTTTAAAGCACTTTTAATATTTTCAACAATATCACCTGCTTTCATTGTTCCTTGAGGGTTTTCTGAAACAAAAATATCAGCGCAAAGGCCATGTAAATACATTCCAGCTCCACCTGCATGTAAAAGCGGTATATCCAGATTCATAAATGAACCTATTATTCCACTTAGCACATCTCCTGATCCTGCTGTAGCAAGAGAGGCATTTCCTCTAATATTAATTATTGAATATTCCCCATCAGAAATAATTGAAGCAGGCCCTTTTAACAGACAAACTGTTTTTGACATTGCAGCAATATTACAGCATGAATCAAGCCTTGAAGCTTTTATTTCCTCTACTGTTTTCCCGCATATTCTTGATGCTTCCATAAAATGCGGAGTAATAATAAATTCAATATTTTCAGGGAGTTGTTTTTCTTTCAGGTACAGGGATAAGTGATAAAGGCCATCTCCATCAATAAGGACTCTCTTTATTTTTGTATTATGCAGATTTTCAAGCACAGTATAAAATATTATTGAAGCATGGCTGGTTCTTCCCATTCCAGGGCCAATAATCATTGAGGTATATTTCTCAGGATCAAGCAGTTTTATAATTTCGTCCTTTTCAGGATTACTGGGAAATGAAGCAGTCATTAGTTCAGGGATTTTTCCTGCTATTATTTTTCGTGCTTCATAATCTGTAATAAGTGTAGCAAGGCCTGCACCAGTATTAAAAAGGGCAGAACAGGCTAAAATAGCAGCACCCTCCATTCCTGTAAATCCCCCAATAATCAGTGTGTGTCCTCTGGAGCCTTTATAGGCTTCATTATCAGGATTTAATGGAATGTTTTTTATAAGGGATTCATCTGCAAGAGATACTTTAATTTTCTCAGATTGAGTTAATTCCCTTGGAAAGCCAATATCAGCTACAATTACATTTCCGCAAAGGTCAGCGCATGGAAAGGTTTTCAAGGAAATTTTGGGAAGTCCCATTGTGATTGTATAATTAGCACGCACAGCAGAACCTAAGGGTTTTTCTCCATTTGCAGAAAGGCCTGATGGAATATCAGCTGCAACAATCTTATTTTTGCTGTTGTTTATTAATTCGATTAAATGTAAAAGAGTTCCTGTTGGCGAACCTT
The DNA here is from genome assembly GCA_041655115.1 of Spirochaetota bacterium. Lineage (GTDB taxonomy): Bacteria > Spirochaetota > UBA4802 > UBA4802 > UBA5550 > JBBAGC01. Next base: position 7,114 of record JBBAGC010000061.1, read on the forward strand.
TAAAACCTGTACCAGTTAAAGCATCTAATATTATAAAGTTTTTGTCAGATGGCAGAACAGGGATATTTTCATTCCTTACTTCAACAATATGAATTCTGGATTTTTCACACATTTCAAGAAAAACCCTGGATGTTGGTGACACATCATTTCTATTACCTGAAAGGAAAATGCCTGTATCTATGCCCCTGTTTTTGAGGTAATAGGCAGCAGCAAAGCCATCTCCTCCATTGTTTCCCCTGCCGCAGAATATATATACAGCTGTTTCAGGAAATGTTATTTCAATAAAATCTGCAATGCTTTTTCCTGCATTGTTCATAAGAATAGTGGCTGGAACAGAATAATCCTCTATTGCAGTTTTATCTATCAGGTTCATCTGTTCAGCAGTTACAACTTTCACAAACTACTCCCATTCATAAATTAAAATTGAATCATTTGAAACATGGTAGGAATAAAATCTGCCATTGTCATCAGATATTATTTTTGAAAAATAGTTTTTATTATCAAAGTCCAGCTTTATGTTATTAATAACACTCCCCTCTGTATTCTGGAGCATGAACTTGACGTCTTTTCCTTCTATATTCCAAAAATAAAGAATTTTATCATCAACAACCTTAAACAGTACATTCTTGGGATCCTGAATAGTGGAAACCTCTCTGACAATTTTATCATCACCCATGGAGTATTCATAAATTTTTCTGTATTTGAATCTTATGTCATGATAATAGGCCACTGAGAGGAGAAGTTTCTCTCCATTTCTCAGAATTTCCATATTTTCAATTCGTCCTTCATATGTGTTTTTGTTGTCTTTTTCTTTAAATTCCAGTTTGGAAAAATCTATATATTTATCCCTTTTCTTATTGCTGAATCTGTAAAGTTCCCAGGTATTGAAAGACCTTGATATTACAAGAAGTCTGTTGTTTGAATCAACAAAAAGTTTTTCTATATAAAAAAATGGAAGATCAGGAGTGCCTGTTTTGCCCATGGTGTATTGAAGCTCTCCCTTGTTATTAAACACAAGAATATATGAGGGAGAAAACCCTGAGTTGTCTGAACCGCGTCCTCTGGACTGGAGTCTGTTTTGGATATAAATATTGTTGTTATAATCCTGTGTAAAAGAACCTATTACTCCAAAATTAAAAGGCGCTGTTTTAAAACTGTTCCTGTCTATATTTGTTACAGAGCCAACAATAAGCTCTGGCTTGCCGTTTAAATCCATTACCTGTATGCGCTTGAGAGAATTATCCGCTATAATCAGATTTTTTTTAAACACCTCTATACGAAATGAAAGCTCATTAAGGGCATACTCATCTTTTACTATCTGGATTTGTCCTGCTTCCTCCCCATTGGTAATTTCAGCTATGAGCTTTGAATTAAGAGAATTGACATTCCAGTATGCACAGGAGGAAAAAAACAGGAAGGATATTATGGGCGCAATTAGTTTCAGTTTCATATTTCACCAGTATATTTTTTTAAATAAAGTTTTTGTCAGATGATTACATTTAATAGTTTGTTTATTTAAAATAATCAACTGCATTTGTAAAAATTTTCATGCCATCACTTGCCACAGGTAAATCCATTCCTTCACGTTTAAACTTTTCCTTCAAAAAGGTCCAGTCGTATCTTTGAGTGAAAAACATTCCTCTTTCACG
>JBBAGC010000062.1:0-8736 GCA_041655115.1 Spirochaetota bacterium
GGAGAAAAAATAAGCTTCATTCCAGGATATGATTCTTTTATGCTTTTAGTATAGCCTACTGGAACAGTGGATTTTATACATATAATAGCTGTTTTATTAATCCTGAAAATATCATCAAAAATTTTTTCAATCACAGATGTGTCAAAAAAATTTCCTTTAGTATCATAGTCAGTTGGCCCTGCAACAAAAATAAGTTCAGCATCTTTGTATGCTGTTTCCGGGTCTGTAGTTGCTTTTAAATTTAATTTTTTATTTGCGAAAAATTCAGATATTTCTTTATCATCAATTGGAGATATGCTCCTGTTGATAAGGTCAACTTTTTCCTGTACAATGTCAATTGCTGTAACCTCATGGTATTGCGAGGTTAAAACAGCTATTGAAAGACCAACATAGCCTGTACCTGCTACTGCTATTTTCATTTTGTTCCTCTTGGTTTGTTATATCAATAATCTGTATTTACCAGTTTTTTATATATATGGGCAGATGTCTATAAGAAATCAGAATAAATAATTTATCTCTTTGTTAAGCCTCAACTATTTCACCGCTGGAAAATAACTTGTAAAAAGTTAGAGCTCCTTTTGAAGATTCAATATCTTCCCAGCGATTAACATTAAATTCAATTTTAACAATAGACCCTTTTGCCATTGAATTTCTAAATCCGCCTGTGAGTATAAAGGCAAGTTCACTAAGCACAGGGTTATGTCCTACTACCATTAGAGATGAATTTGAATTATTACAGTTCCACAGCATATCCATAAGAATCCAGGGCTCATGAGCAGTATAAAGATCGTCATTGATTACAACTGATTCTATGCCAAGCTTAAATGTGCTGGTGAAAATTTCAGCTGTGCTTTTTGCCCTTGCTGCTCCACTTGTAATAATTATATCTATTTTTTCCTTGTTGCCAAGAAGATGGTCTGCCATTATTGATGAGCGCAGTTTCCCGCGTTCAGTAAGTCTTCTGGTGTAATCTGATTCATAATCATCTTCCTGAGCTTCACCATGCCGTAAAAGAAAGATTTTTTTCATTAAATCCTCCGCAATCATTTTAAAGAGAGATTATTTATTCCTTATACTTTAAGGCAATACATTTTTATTGTTTCAGAAGTAAATAAATTTTAAAAAAATGCAGGAAACAAACAATGATCCGGTTGAATCTCCAGAACAGGGATTTAAAGGGTTTAACCTGAAATAAAAAGGCTCCCATCAGGGAGCTTTTTTATTTCAGGTTTCTTTTTTAATTTAATTGTTATTTTTTTAAAGCTGCACCGCAGTTTTTGCAATTTTCTGCACTTGCAAGATTTTCTGTGCCACAATATTCGCATGTAATAAGCTTATTTTCTTCTGCCTTTTTTTCTTCTACTTTTGCTTCTTTTGCTTTTTCTGCTTTAATTTTTGCTTCTTCTGCTTCCTGTTCTTCATCTATTCTGTCCTGAACTGCATCTATTGCGTTATTTATAGTCTTTTCAGCTGCTTCCAGATCGGACAAAACAATTCCTGACAGGGCGTCAGCTTCAGTTTTGCTGTTTACTGTGGTTTTAATTCTTTCCAGAGCATTGCTAATAGCTTCTTCTCCATTTAAAATTGCCTGGTCAACACGGAGCTTTTCATTGTACTTCATATCCATGGAACGTGCTTCAACAGATTTGTCTTTAATTGACTTGATTGTACTTCGTATATTGTCAAGATTGGATATGAATGTTGTACGCAAAGTGGAGCTGGCTAGTCCAATATTTTCAATTTTTGCTTTTTCATCAGAAATGGCAGCGGTTTCAGCCATTACTGCCTCAGCTGCAACAATCTGTTCTTTAATTAATTCTGCAAATGAAGGGTATTCTAAAATAAGTTCATTTGCTTTTTTTACATTGTTTGCAAATGCTTTTTGTTGAGATTCTACAGTTTTTTTACATGATAGTGTTAATGAAAGAATAATTAAGAGGGGAATAATCAGATTTTTATTTTTCATAATAACCTCATTTTAATATGAATTATTTTTGTAAAAGCCCTTATCCGGTATTATTGAATTATCACAATAGTACACTTTTGATAAAAGTTTCTAATAAGATATTATTATAATTAAAAGTGTATTTAATCAAGAGCTTTTCATTAAAATAAATTTTTTTTTGAATTATATTTTTAAAAACGAAAAGAGGTTATGCGTTATTTTCTAATAAATTTTTGTTCAGATTAATTATTTCAGATAAATCAGCTCTTAAGTTTATAAGGAAAATAGTTTTGAAAAAATCAATTGACTATAATTATTAAAACAGATATTATATTTCGCTGGAATAATCAAACTTGAATCCAGGTAAGTGAGGAGATATATGGCTAGAACATTGGGCACAGTAGTACGGGGAATAAGAACTCCAATAATGCAGGAAGGGGATGATCTTGTTAGCGTGGTTGTTGAAGCATTAAAATTAGCCTGGGAGACAGAGGGTTTTGAAATTAAGGACAGGGATGTTATAGGAATTACAGAGTCTGTTTTGGCCAGATCACAGGGCAATTACGTGACTATTGATGATATAGCTGATGAGATTAGGGAAAAATTTCATGGTGAGGTTGGAGTTGTTTTTCCTATACTAAGTAGAAACAGGTTTGCAATGATTCTGAAGGGAATTGCAAAGGGCGCAAATAAGGTTTATCTTCTTTTAAGCTATCCGGCTGATGAGGTGGGCAATCACCTTATGGATATTGAAAGGATGGATGAACTTGATATTGATCCTTATAAAAGGGTGTTAACAGAAGAGGATTTACGCAATCTTTTTGGCTCATATAAGCACGAGTTTACTGATGTTGATTATGTGGAATTTTATAAGCAGCAGGGTGTAAATGATAATATTACTGTAATACTTGCAAATGATCCAAGAGAAATTTTAAAATATACAAAAAATGTTTTAACAGCTGATATACATTCACGAGCAAGGACAAAGAGACTCCTGAAAAAAGCCGGAGCAGAAATCCTCTATGGGCTTGATGAAATCTGCTCTAATCCAGAGAGCGGAACCGGCTATAATGAAGAGTATGGCCTTTTAGGGTCTAACAAGGCCACAGATGAGAAGCTTAAGCTTTTTCCAAGAAACGGCCAGCCTGTTGTTGAGAAAATTCAAAAGAGGATAAAAGAGCTTACTGGGAAAAATGTAGAGGTTATGATATATGGAGATGGTGCATTTAAGGATCCCAGGGGTAAAATATGGGAGCTTGCAGATCCTGTAATTTCTCCGGCTTTTACAGATGGGCTTAAGGGCATACCAAGTGAAATAAAACTAAAATATTTTGCTGACAATCAGCTAAGCTCCCTTAAAGGAGAAGAGATAACCAGGGTAATGAAAGAGTGCATAAAATCAAAAGGAGATGATCTTACAGGAAAAGCAGAATCTCAGGGAACAACCCCCAGGAATCTTACGGATTTGTTAGGGAGCTTATGTGATCTTACAAGCGGTAGTGGTGACAAAGGCACGCCTGTTGTTTTGGTTCAGGGATATTTTGATAATTTTGCTACAGAATAGACTGTTTATAAAAACTTATTGAATGAATATATAAAAAAAGTAAAAAATCAAAATTCTACTTGCTCCATTGTTTAAGATTGGATTATTTGTTTTTTTTTAAATATTGTAGTTATATTTAATTTAAGGATGAGCAATTATTTATGAAAGATGAAATGACACACGTTTATCAGTTTAAAATTACACTTAAAGATATAAAACCTGAAATCTGGAGAAGAATAGAGGTTCCTGATTCCTATACATTTTGGGATTTACATTGTGCAATTCAGGATGTAATGGAATGGTCTGACTCTGAAGATCAGCTTCATGAATTTGTAATGAATGAACAGGATAGTGATTCCATATATATTATTGCACTCCCTGATGAAGAAATGATCTATGACGCTCTTAATGAAAGGGATGAAAAAATATCTGACCATATAAAAAAAGAAAAACAGAAATTTGAATATCTTTATGATTTTGATGATGGCTGGGAACACCTTGTTGAGCTTGAAAAAATATTTCCTGCTGACAAAAAAAAGGAGTATCCTGTATGCCTTGGTGGTAAAAGAACATCTCCTCCTGAAGGCAGTGGCGGGCCATGGGAATATGAGAATATACTTGAAGCTCTAGTTAGCCAAAATCACGATGAGCATGATGAAATAGTGAGTTGGCTTGGAAAAGATTATGATCCTGAAAATTTTGACCCTGCTGATATTCTCTTCCGTGATCCGGAAGCTGTGTGGAGAGACCGCTAAGTTATTTAATTAAGCCTGTTCTGAATAATACTCTGTTTTTCTTTTTCTATCAGGAGATCTTTTTCCTGCCATAAATTGTTTATCCAGGCAATAAAGCTTGTGCGGTAGGCTTTGTCGTTTTGGTAATCTCCAATAAGATCATCAGTTACAGGTATTTTTTCAATAATAACTTTGGCTGTGTTTATTTTGCCACAGAGAAAACTCCAGAAGTCTGGTGACCCTTGAGGATAAATAATAGTTACATTAAGGATTATATTAATCTGTTGACCCATTGCTGTAAAAACAAAGCCTGTGCCACCTGCTTTTGCAGGCAGGAGGTTTTTGAAGGCTGAGTTTTTTTTATATTTTTCTGCAGTAAACCTTGTACCTTCAACAAAGTTCATAATTGAGACTGGCATGGTTTTATATTTTTCACATGCCTTACGGGTAATTTCTATGTCCTTTCCTTTTAGATGAGGATTTTGTTTTATAAATTCAGATGAATATCTTTTCATAAAAGGAAAATCAAGAGCCCACCAGGCAAATCCCAGCAATGGAACGCGTATAAGTTCCTGCTTTAAAAAAAATTTTAACAGAGGAATCCTGCTGTTCAGAAGTTTCTGTAGTATCATTATATCGCTCCAGGCCTGGTGATTGGATATTACCAGATACCATTCTTTTTTGCTAAGTCCATCAAGCCCTTGAGCTTCTATTTTTATTCTTGCTATATATTCAAGGCACAGGTTGTTAAATCCAATCCATATTGTTGCAATAAATGTTAAAATTTTAGTGGAAATCCATCTTACGGGTTTAACAGGTATGAGTTTAATAAAAGAAAAGAGTAATAAAAGCGGATACCAAAATAATGTATGTAGTAATATTAGTATAATGATGATAGAACCTCTAAGATTATACAGAATAGTCATATCTGTTCCCCGCAAGTTAAGATGAAATGGCTGGTATGTTCATTATTATTAACTGATTGTACATCTTTAGGGTTGCAAAAATTTTAAAAAAATTTAAAATTCAGGTTATAGAAAATTATTATTTTGGGAATAGTTATGAAGAAAGCGGCATAAAAGATGCCGCATTTTTTACCTACAACTTAATATTCAAAATTTTTAATAGTCTGAATAAAAATTGTATTTGTAAAGATAGTCATCACCCTTGGCTGTTAAAACCAGAGAATCCTCTTTTTCTACAATCAGTCCTTTTTCAATAAGAACTTTAAGGATGTTACTTAGTATTGTAGTAAGACCCTTTTGTGCTTCTTCAAGAACTTTTGTATTAGAAAGAGGCTCGTTGGCTTTTTTCTTGTGAGCTTTAAATATTCTCAAAATTTGTTCTTCTATTAAATTAAGTTCTTCTGTCATATTTTCCTCCTTAGTCTATTGTCATCTTATTTTTAATATAATAATAAAAATATTTTTGTCAAAAATAATAATGAAAAAAAGCTGATTATAATAAAAAAAACATATAAAAAGACATTCACTTGACAGATTTCCTATATAAAATATCTAATAAAAAATATTAATTTTTATTAAACATAATTTAATCAGGACTATAAATTAGTGTCCTGTAAAATAACACTTTAAATAGCACTTTAAGGATGATAAAATGAACTATGCAAATGTTCATCACAATGACTTATATTCATCACGAATAAAAAACAGCACAGGGGAAAATATACTTAACTGCTATCAATGTGGAAAATGTTCAGCTGGCTGTCCAGTTGCAGAAGATATGGATTTCCCTCCAAGTATGATATTAAGGATGCTTCAGACTGAATGTGAGGATGACAGAAAAGCAGTGCTTTCTTCAATGAGTATATGGCTTTGTATTTCCTGTGAAATGTGTGCTTCCAGGTGTCCACAGAAAGTTAGTATTGCTGCTATAACAGATTTTCTAAGGGAGGAATCTGTACAGCTTGAAATGGTTAATCCAGGTGCAAAAAAAATTCTGGCATTTCACAAATCCTTTCTTGACTCTATCAAATACACGGGACGCCTTTATGAAGTGGGGCTTGTTGGTCTTTATAAATTAAGAACGCGTGATTTGCTCCAGGATCTGCTTACAGCTCCAGGGCTGTTTTTTAAAGGAAAACTTCCTGTTTTTCCTCACATGGTAAAAGACAGGTCTGGTATAAAAAATATTTTCAAAAAAACTGCTTACAGGAACAGGGGGGAACAATGATCAGGATAGGCTATTATCCCGGATGTTCACTTCCCGGAACAGCAAGGGAGTATGATGAATCTGTAAGGGCTCTTGCACCTGCCTTAGGCATAGAGCTTGTAGAGGTACCTGACTGGAATTGCTGTGGTGCTAGTGCAGCTCATAATCTTAATCATGAATTATCTCTGGCTCTTCCTGCAAGGATTCTTTCCATAGCAGAAAGGGAAGGCCTTAATGAAATACTTGTTCCCTGTGCTGCATGCTTTAACAGGCTTGCCAGAACAAGGGCTGATCTTCTTGCAGATGCTGCTCTTTGCAAAAGGGTAACAGATTCCACAGGAATGCCCTATACAGGCAAGTCAATACCTGTTAATATACTTGATGTTCTTTCCAGGATCTCTCCTGATTATATAAGCAGCAAAGTTACAAACCCATTTGATTTTAATACAGCGTCATACTACGGCTGTCTCCTTTCGCGGCCAAAGGATATTGTTCAGATTGAGCGTCATGAGGATCCGCTTGTTATGGAAGGATTGCTTGAGTCTGTGGGTGCACATGCGCTTGACTGGGCATTTAAAGTTGAATGCTGTGGTGCAGGATTTTCTGTTTCAAGAACTGATATTGTTGGAAAGCTTTCAGCGAAAATAGTTAATAATGCTGTTAATTGCGGTGCAGATGCCATTATAGTTGCCTGCCCCATGTGCCATTCCAATCTTGATATGAGAAGGCCAGCCCTGGAAAAAGCTGCAAAAAAGAAATTTGAAATACCCATATTGTATATAACACAGGCTATTGGGCTGGCTCTTGGTCTTGACTTTAAGAAGCTGGGTCTTCACAGACATATGGTTAAAGTTAACCTGAGGCCAGATACGCTGGTTCCTCTGGCTAAAGAAGAGGCTGTTTCAGCCATGGAAGCGGAGGTATAGATGTCCAGAATTGGAGTTTTTATATGTCATTGTGGTGAAAATATAAGTGCTACAGTGGATGTGGAAAAAGTAGCAAAAGAATCGTTGCAAATACCCGGAGTTGTTTACAGCACTGATTATAAATATATGTGTTCAGATCCAGGTCAAAATCTTATAAAGCAGGCTATTAAGGATCATAATCTTTCAGGAGTTGTTGTTGGAGCCTGTTCTCCCAGAATGCATGAGCCAACTTTCAGGCGTGCCTGTGCTGAAGCTGATTTAAATCCTTACCTTTGTGAAATGGCTAACCTTAGGGAACACTGCTCCTGGGTGCATGAAAAATCTGAAAAAACTACAAACAAGGCTTCCGGCCTTGTTAAGATCATAGTTGAAAAAGTAAAAAGGAATCAGCCACTCCAGCCAATCCAGGTTCCTGTTACAAAAACTGCACTTGTTATTGGCGGAGGTATTGCTGGTATACAGGCAAGTCTTGATATTGCCAATGCTGGGCATAAGGTGATACTTGTTGAAAGAGATCCTTCCATAGGCGGGCATATGGCCCAGCTTTCTGAAACATTTCCCACACTTGACTGTTCCCAGTGTATTTTAACACCGCGGATGGTTGATGTGGCTCAGCATCCAAATGTTACTCTTTATACTTACTCAGAAGTAGAAAGCATTGATGGCTTTATAGGAAATTTTAAAGCTAAAATCAGAAGGAAAGCAGCCTATGTTGATCACGACAAATGTACAGGCTGCGGGCTTTGCTCTCAAAAGTGTCCTTCAAAGAAAAACATAAGCGAATTTAATACAGGTCTGGGAAACAGACCGGCAATATATGTTCCATTTCTCCAGGCTGTTCCAAATAAACCTGTAATTGATAAAGACAATTGCAGGTATTTTCAAAGAGGCGTTTGCAGGGTTTGCGAAAAAGTATGTGCTGTTAATGCTGTTGATTTTGAGCAGAAGGATGAGATTATCGAGGTTGATGTTGGAGCAGTTGTTCTTGCAACCGGATTTGATGTTATGCAAACATCTGAATTCCCTGAATATGGTTATGGGAGATATCCGGATATAATCAATGGTCTCCAGTTTGAAAGGCTGGCATCTGCCTCTGGCCCTAGTGAAGGGGTAATTAGAAGATTGTCAGATAATGAAATACCTGAAACCATTGTGTTTCTTGCCTGTGCCGGCTCAAGGGATCCTCTTAAGGGCAGGGACTATTGTTCAAAAATTTGCTGTATGTACACAGCAAAGCATGCAATGCTTTATAAGCATAAAGTTCATCATGGGAAAGCCTATGTCTTTTATATGGATATAAGGGCAGCAGGTAAAAATTATGATGAATTTGTGCGCAGGGCAATTGAAGAAGATGGAGTTGAGTATATAAGGGGACGCGTTTCACGGATATATGAAGAGGATGGCAAGCTGATTGTT
>JBBAGC010000063.1:0-8645 GCA_041655115.1 Spirochaetota bacterium
AATTGGCGGGGACACATACGCACTTAAAGATAAAAACCAGAAAGATCAGATAAGTTCCGGCAAAAAAAGAAAAATAGCCAGAAAGCTGGGAATGGTTTTTCAGCATTTTAACCTCTTCCCTCATAAAACAGTTCTTGAAAATGTAATAGAAGCACCTATAATTGTAGGTGGAATGAGTAAAGACGAAGCAGTGGTAATGGGAGAAGCACTTTTGAATAAAGTAGGGCTTCTTGATAAAAGAGATGCCTATCCTTCAAAAATTTCCGGCGGACAAAAACAGCGCGTAGCAATTGCCAGAGCCCTTGGTATGAATCCTGATATAATGCTCTTTGATGAGCCCACATCTGCACTGGATCCTGAACTTATAGGGGAAGTGCAAAAAGTAATAATGGATCTTGCTATTGAAAAAATGACAATGCTCATTGTTACACATGAAATGCGCTTTGCCTCAGAAGTGGCCAAAAGAATTATATTTATGGATGAAGGATGCATAATTGAAGATACGGAACCGGAAAAGCTTTTTAATAATCCGGATCACCCCAGAATTAAAACCTTTATTGAAAAAATAGCCAACAGATAGATAAAGCTCTTTTGTCATCATAAGGGATTCCCTTACATGCATATTAATACAATCCCCTTATTGACTTATTTTAATTAATCGGGTATGATCAGTTAACCATTTAAGTTGTATCATATTCATGATTTTCTCTCAACCCCGGTTTTCCGGGGTTTTTTTTTGTATTGAAATATTTCAATCTTTTTGGCCTGCTATACATATGAAGTCAATTTACCCTTTTATATTAATATTGATACTTTCCTGCTCTTCAACGAGTTCTAATAATAATGCCTGGGAAGGGATTAGAGGGAACATTTTTCGTGTTGCGGTTTATCAGTTCACAGCAGATGAGGATGATTTAAATAAAGTTAAAGAGAATATTTTTGAAGCAGGAAAAAGAAGAGCAGCTCTTTTGCTTGTAAGCTATTCCAGCCTTATAATTGAACGATCCAGAGTGAATGCTGCAAGTGATGCTTTATTGAATAAGGTAATAATTGAAATAATTGAACAGGGAAAGCTTGTTTCAATGAATTTTAAAGATACAGGATACGCCCTTGTCTTTATTGAATATGATATAACAACTTTAACAGAAGCGTTGAGTGAAATAAACAGGGATAATTCTGATTCTAATAATAAGCAGTGATACTGATTTCTGTTGTGTTAATGGATAAAATTTATGGATAAAAAAACAGCAGATTTTTATTCAGCTCAGGCAGATGATGCTGCAAAATTTTATAGCAGCGCAGAAAAAGGTATAAGCAATTACTTCTCCAAAGCATTTCCTGCAGGAACTTCAGTTCTTGACATAGGATGCGGTTCAGGCCGTGATCTGCACACTCTCCTTAAAATGGGATATGACGCATATGGCATAGACCCCTCCTTGGAAATGATTAAGGCAGGTGTAAACCTATTCCCTGAATTAAAAATGAGAATAGCTCCTGGCATAATCCCTTCAGATAAACTTTTTTTTAACAGGAAATTTGACTGCATTTTATGCTCAGCAGTGCTAATGCATATTGTTGATGATTATATGGATGATGCAGCTTTTACAATAAAAAATAATCTTAAACCTGGAGGCAGGCTCCTTGTGTCAGTCCCTCTTAAAAGGGACAATTTAAATGCAGAGGGACGTTCTCCTGATGGCAGGCTTTTTATAATCCGCAGCAGGGATTATTATAAAATACTTTTTGAAAAGCAGGGATTTTCACTTATAGAGCAGAGTGTTGATCAGGATAGCCTTGGACGCAAAGGTGTTATATGGGTCACTGATTTGTATCAGCTTGCAGGATAAGATTTTCCATAATATCAATAAAAATTATGTGTACCCTTATTTATTTTGAAGGGTATCTGAATATTGGCAAAGTTCCTGTAAGCCTGTCAGTCAGTGAGACTTTTCCTTTAAATGGGATGCGTTGATTTTTTTTAATTTCATCTTTTCTTAAGCTCAGGTGAGCAGGGTATAAATAAGTGAAATCCATTGCTGCAAGTTTTTTGGCTGATTCAATCTGTTTTTTCCTGTTATCATGAATTGGAACAATGCCAACAGTATTTTTGTTGAACAGGGATAGACCGCATCCTGCAAATAGAGACATGTTTTTTTTATATAGAAACGAAGTGTGTCCTGGTGTATGGCCTGGCGTGTGGATAGATTCAAATCCCCATTTTTCAAGAGGATTTTTTCCAGATAGATGATCAAGCTCTATGAGCTGGTATTTTTCCTTTTCAGGAAGCTTGCCCGGAGAGTGAGGAACTTTTAGTATGATTTCAGGATTCATTTTAATCCAGTGTTTTTTTTGTGAAAGCAAAAATGGAGCATCTTCTTTATGAATAAAAATTTTTACAGGATTAGAGGAAGTCCCTGCCATTGAAACAATCTCTGCAAGGCTCCCTGTGTGGTCCTTGTGCCAGTGAGTAAGCGCAATCCCGGTGATGTCAGATGGAGTCAGGTTCATTGATTCAAGGGCATTTTTTATTATTTTACCAGTTCCAGGGCCACAGGTATCTATCAGCAAAACACCGCCAAGTGTTTCAACTATGTATGAGTATGTTTTAAAAAAAGATAAACCTGCAAGCCAGATTCCTCGTACTCCATTTATTTTGTCCTGAAGTTTAAATGTTCTTTTACTTTTATTCATGTTGTACCACTAAATTCAAAATATTGGAATTATTTTAAAAAGATTATTTTATATTTTATTCAGACCCCATCTCCCTAACCCTCTTCCCCATAATGGAGAAGAGGGAACTGTAGCATGTATTTTTTGTTCATATTTATACTTTCTAAGCGCTAAAGTAGAAAAAGTGTATTAAAAATATGGATAGAAGTCAACCTTTAAAAAAGGAGAGTATAAGTTAAGTATGCAATAATAGATCAGTTTTTATAAAATTATGCAAATGGAATTATACAGCCTCATAATGGAAAGAGTGAAGGTTTAATTTTTCTGATCTTTTGGATAAGTTTAATATTTCTATTCCTACCACCTGATCCTGATCATTGAAGTCCAAAATAATTCCCGGGGAAACCTCTTCCGATTCAATGATTTTTGATTCATCAAGTCTAAAATATAAAGCATCTGTTTTTGAATCAACTTTTATTTTCATAATTTCCCTTTCTTTTAGAACTATTTTAGCATGAGATGTTGATATGTAATCCATATTTATTAAGATATTGATATTAAATTTGTAGTCAAGTTAAAATACTTAAAAGTAGATGTTTAACAAAGACGGCTCTTGGTTGGTTTGCTGAAATGGGGCTCTGACCCCTGGTTGCCTTGATACACCGACTTTGTCAGCACGTGGTAATCGTTGAAAATGAGTAAGGTTCATGGGTATGCAGTCTTGAATTTTGGTATTTTGTTTAAATAACCGTTTGTATAAAACTTGACATTGAAATGTTTTGGGAGTAAAGTATAAATATGAAACTATCGGAAAAATATAAAGAAAAGATAATTGAAGCTTTAAAGCCACTTAACCTTTATAAGGTTATACTCTTTGGAAGTTATGCATCTGGTACTCCTGATTCGGATAGTGATATTGATTTATATGTAGTTACTAATGATAATTTTATTCCCAAGAACTGGAATGAAAAAAATGAAATTTATCTTAAAGTTTCGAGACAGGTAAGAGCCCTGAGAAGTGAAATCCCTATTGATTTAATAGTTCATACCAAAGAAATGAATCGAAAATTTATTGAATTAGATAGCCAATTTTCCAGAGATATAATTGAAAACGGTGTTAATCTTTTATGAATAAAAAAATGGCTTTTGAATGGCTTAAATTGGCTAATGATGATCTCTCATTAATAAATGAGATTATTGATAAGGGAAATTTTACGAATATAGCTGCTTTTCATGCACAGCAGGCTGTAGAAAAAACACTTAAAGCGCTGCTCGAATATCACAAAAGAAGTATACCACGAAAGCACGATCTTTTCTTTTTAAAAGAAAGTGTTAAAGATTTTATTGAAATTACAAATGATGATATTCTTGATACTTTGAATAAACTGTATATTGATTCACGTTATCCAGGGGATTTGGGACTTATGCCCGAAGGCAAGCCTTCTATTAAAGATATAGAAAAATTTTATAATTATGCCACTCAATTATACCATCGTATAAAAAATTTGATTATATAGGATGTTTGCGAAAAATTTAATTATATTAGTTGGTATAAAATTTTATTTAAAGATTCAACTTGACAAATAAATTTTTTTTTCGTAATTTATTTTAATACAATTAGTTATTGATACAATTTTGTTGGTAAAAAATAAAATTTAATTTCCGAGGTTAAAATGAAAAAGTTTTTTATTCTAGTTGTTATATCAATTACTCTGATATTTATGGGTTGCAGTACTATTATGAATGGTACTTCACAAATGGTTTCTGTAAACTCCGATATTGAAGAGGCTGATGTTTTAGTGAATGGGAATAAAGTTGGCAAAACTCCTTTTTCAGGGAAAATTAAAAGATCAAGCAAAACTGTAATTACTGTACAAAAAGAAGGTTATTCTCCTGTTAATGTTACACCACACACTGAGTTACCTTCAGCTTTTTGGGGGAATATAATTCTTGGTGGTTTTTTCGGTAGTACAACTGATTATGCTTCAGGAGCAGTAAATGAATATACTCCAAATACTTTTTATGTAAATCTTAAAAAAAAATAAATATATCACAAAATATTTCTAACGAAGCTTTAAAAGTATTTATTCTTATAAACTTTACGGGTCTTGTAGATGAAATATATACAGGACCTGGGTTCTTCTTTGATGGTTTTGAAAAACTAAAACAACGTAAAACTACTGATCAAATTTCATTTTTAAATTATCTTCGACTAGTTCATCAGGAATCAAATAATATATATGAATTTGCAACAATAGTTGCACAAGAAATGGAACCTTGAAATCATTATTATTTATAATATTTATTTTTTTCTCAGCTGAATTATTAGATGCCTCAGTTATTCCAGATACTGTTAAAATTAAATGGGAAAACAGTATGTCTTTAAGTAGAATTGGACATTTAAAAAGTGCGGAAGAAGAGTTTAATGAAATTGATCGTATGTTTAAAAATGGAAGGGATAGTGAGTTTTTTCAAAAATATCCATTTAAAGTCTATCTTTATTGTCAGGCAACAAATCAAGAAATGCCTGATTATAATTCCAATCCTATTTATAATGAATTCTTTTTAAAATTTAATTTTTCTAAGATTTCAATAATTTTTGTTTCTCCACAGATTCACATTCCTGCTTCAATGTTTGGCCATACATTTATTACTTTTAAAAGTAGTAATAAAAGTCTATTGCCATTAGATACAAGCATTGATTTTATCGGTGTTACTGAAAATGAAAGGTGTGTATCATTAAAATCACTCTTATATCATATACCTGGCAAATATCATTTAAAACAATTTATTGATAAATTTAATGAGTACGATAGAGAGCATCGTGATTTGTGGGAATATGAGATGAATGTTTCTAAACAACTTGTCTTTGAAATGAAATTGTTTGCTATTGAAGTTAGTCAGCAAAAGTACAAATATAATTTTCTTTTTAAAAATTGTTCAGATTATATTTATTATTTTTTAAGGGTATGGCCTGAACTCAATATTAAGAAAAATTTTTTACTTACAATACCACTTGAATCTGTAAAAATAATAAATAATTATCAACTTATTAATAAGGCTAGTTTTTATGCATCTCACTACACTAAAGCTATGGTGTCTTATGAAGCATTAAGTAATTTTGAAAAAGAAATCTTTAAAAAAATAAAACAACGAATTGATAATGGAGAACGATTTAATGATCAATATTCAGCCAATATTACAGCTTGTGTTTCAGCTTATCTGAATTATAAAATAAAAAATGAGAAGAATTATTATATAAGAGAGAATTCAATAAGCCTTAAAAAGAATTATAATTTAAAATTAAATGAGAAATTTTTTTTGGAACAGCCTCTTGAGGCCCATTCTCCTTTTAGAATAGATTTTAGTTATTTAATAATACCACATAATTCTAATTTTTATTGTGTAGGCTTAAGACCAGCTATACATAGTGCTCATGACCCTACTCAAGGATATCAAAAAAATACTTCGATTGAAGTTTTATCATCTAAAATAATGATTAAACAGGGTGAAAATACTGTTAAAATAACTGATTTTTCACTTATTTCAATAGATACATTTATTCCAGGCAATTTTTTATCTAACCAATTTACGCGGTATCTTGCTATAGCTTATGAAGATAAATCAATTATTAGTGATAAATTTTTTCAAAAAATATATATGAAAATTGGTTCTGGATATTCATATAAAGTAATGAATCATTTTAATTTATCAATAGGATTACATGCTGGTGTAGTAAAATATTTTAATGGGAATGATTCTTTAAGTTGGGTTATAGGTTCAAGACCTAGGATAAATATAAGTTTTAATAGATTTTTGATAGATGCTATGACAATTTTAGAATATGATAATAAAAAAGATTCAAATATTGAGTATATTATTGATTTAGGTTTAATTATAAATAAAAATTGTGTCACATTTTTTAATTATACTCATGAGCAATTACTTAATCAATTTAAAACTGGATTACGAATATATATTTAATAGGTCTCCCCAGGTATTATTTTTTTATTCTTTTGCTTGAAATTTATCTCCTCGAATTATAATAATTAATATGTAATCATATATTTCATAAACACCCAGTTTTATGTGTGTGGAAATTTATTTGAAAAGCAGGTTTGGTGAATGACAAAAAAAAAGCAGAAACCCGGGGATTCAAAAAAGATTGAAAATCTCGATCAGCCCAAAGTAGTTGAAGAAAAGTTTGAAGAAACAGCAGATTCTGTTTTGCCGGGAAATGGTGTAGCGTCATCATCTGACAAAAAAATAGGTAAGCCTGGAATAAGAAAAGAGAAAAAACTGGCTAAAAAAACTGCTCATAAGGCAAAGCCTCTAAGAACAAGAGCTCTTATAAAAACAGCTAAAATCACATTTATCTATATTCCCATTTTTATTATTATAAGTTTGGGAGCTCTTTTGTTTTTTTCATGGTTTTATTTAACACCGCCAGTAGTGGAAAAATTGGCAAAAAATTCCTTTAGTTCTGTTTCTCATGGCACTTTGGATTTGAAGGTTGAAAAGTTTAATCTTTACTCTGGTTTTGTTATAAACAATATAGTAGTTCGCAGTGGAGAGGATTTTGCCCATGCAAAAGTATTTGAAATGGAGAAAGCTGTTTTTGATTACAGCTTTTTCCGTATATTTACCGGGAGCATAAGAATTCCTGAAGTTGGGCTTTACAGTCCCAGGGTTTATTTGAAGGAACAAAGAGGTCTATGGAATGTAACTTCTCTTATGAAGGAGAGCAAAAAAGATCCTGCTGAAAAAGATGAGCCTGACAGCAAAGAGGAGGTTAAGTTACCATCTGACAAAAAACCCGGGGGAGGTATTAATCTGCCCATAGCTGTTGATTTGCTTTTTAATTTTATATTAAAAGACCTGAATGTTTTTGTTAAAAGTGAATCCTTTACAGCTGAGATGAAGGGACTTTCCTTTAATGCTGGTGTGGAGATTCCCCCATTTAAAACCATACCTCTATCTGTTGAAGCTGTTAAGCTTTTAAAAACCATGAAGATTGAGCTTAATCCTCAAAACACCATGACCCTGATATACAACTCAGGAGGTATATCCACAAATCCTGATCTTACCCTTATGTGGAAACTTGTATTTCAAAATACTGAATCAAAGGAGTTCTACAGCCAGATGAAGATAGGCTCCTCTGGTATGCCTGTAAGGCTGCAGAACAAACACCTGGCACCTCCCAAATTTATGGTGTCCTATGATATGATATATAATCCAGGCTCGGATATTCTTTCCATTCACGATTTTAGCATAACCTTTAAGGACAGCTGCTGGTTAAAACTTGTAGGGAATGTAAAAAGTGTAACAGAAAATCAGTTTCTTAATATAACAATGAAGGAGAGCCTTATTCCCCTTGCTGACCTTTACCCCTATTATGTAACTCTCACAGAGGACAGGACAATAAGGTTTGGCGGGAATGTTTCTCTTTATCCCCTTGATATTACTGGAACTGTTACAAGCCCCAATGTAAAGGGAGCTATTGCAATGAGGAACCTTTCTTTTCGAAATCCAAAACTTGAAATGTCAATCCCTGTGGTTAACTTTAACTACTTTGCCAATACTGCAGGTACAAGCATGGGGATTGGAACAGAGCTTAAAATTCCCCAAATCAGTTATACTGTACAGGGGAGCAGATCAGGCAATAACGGCTTAATATTAAAATCCGATATTACAGCATTAGATAATTTTGATAGGGTAGTTGTAAATTCCCTGGTACTTGATGTTTATAATCCTGAAGGACATAAAAGCGCTTTGTATATGGATATGAAAGGGGATGTTTCTTTGGCAGATGATATTAAAGGAACTGTTGATATAACAAAACTTCGCCTGGTAACAGCACCTCTTTCTGAAATGCTTCCTGGCAGATTCAGAAAAATTATGGCAGGCATACCTTTGAAACAGCAGGTTGATCTTAAAATAAAGAGTAATTTTAGTTTGGGCCAAAATATAACAGA
>JBBAGC010000064.1:0-8470 GCA_041655115.1 Spirochaetota bacterium
ATCTATTAATTTTAATGATGTAAGAGGGGATCAGGTTGCTGTTGAAAACATCATGTTTGACAGAAATGACTACTGGAACTCTCTTCGTGAGGAATACAGGAAGCGGGAACAGGTTAAAAAACTGCTCCTGGCAGCTTTAATCGGAGTTGTGGCACTTTTTGTTGGATTTATCCTCTTCCGAGCTGTTCAAAAAGAGCTGGAAAGAAGAAGGCGTGCAAGAGAGGAGGCTCTTGCTCTGGAGCAGCAGCGTATGCGTGAAGCTGCTTTAAAGGCTGCTGAAGAAGAGGGTATTTCAGTAGAGCTGTCTCTTGAAGACAGGGCCAGGCTTGAACTTCAGGAAAGCGCTCTGCAAATGGCTAAGGACAGACCGGATGATGTGGCTCAGCTTTTAAGAACCTGGTTGTCAGAAGATTAAGTTTTTTAATTTGACAATCGTCCCTTTATGACGATATATATTAATAAGAAAATATGTTTTTGAAGCTGTTATTGAATTAACAGCTTCAGGTGTTTATATACAGAAACGGAGACAGGAGATGCTTCAGTCTAAAAAATCGCAATTAACCGGGAGACAAAAAGCCGCAATTTTTCTTGTATCACTTGGCTCTGATGTTTCCTCTGAAATATTCAAGCATCTCAGGGAAGATGAGATTGAGCAGCTGACTTTTGAAATAGCCAGGCTGGACAAGATAGAGCCTGATGATAAAGACAGGGTGCTTCATGAATTTCAGGAAATGATGATGGCTCAGGAGTTTATTTCACAGGGTGGAATAGACTATGCAAGGGATGTGCTTGAGCGGGCTTTGGGAACCCAAAAGGCCATTGATATAGTAAACAGGCTTACATCATCGCTCCAGGTAAGGCCCTTTGACTTTATCCGAAGAACTGACCCCAGCCATCTGCTTAACTTTATACAGGGGGAGCATCCCCAGACAATTGCTCTTATACTTGCCTATCTGGATCCTCAAAAAGCAGCAGCGATTCTTGCTGAATTGCCTCATAATATTCAGGCAGATGTTGCGCGAAGAATAGCTGAAATGAAGCGTACATCTCCTGATGTTCTTAGAGAGGTTGAACGTGTTCTTGAAAGAAAGCTTTCCACTCTTGCAAGTGAGGATTTTACCCAGGCTGGCGGTATTGATACAATAGTTGAAATTCTTAACAATGTTGACCGGGGAACTGAAAAAATTATTATTGAAGCCCTTGAAGAGGAAGACCCAGAATTAGCTGAAGAGATCAAGAAGAGAATGTTCGTATTTGAGGATATTGTTCTCCTTGATGACAGGTCTATTCAAAAGGTTCTCAGGGAGGTTGATACACAGGAGCTTGCAAAAGCCCTTAAAGGCGTGGATGCAGAGGTACAGGAAAAGATTTTTAGAAATATGTCCAAGCGTGCAGCTTCCTTATTAAGAGAGGACATGGATTTTATGGGTCCAATTAGACTAAGGGACGTTGAAGAGTCACAGCAGAAAATAGTAAATATAATAAGAAAACTGGAAGATGCCGGAGATATAGTTGTTGCACGTGCCGGTGAGGAGGAGCTCGTTGTCTAAATTAGTATTTAAACCATCAGAAATTTCTCAGGTATCTGCTGTTAAACAGGTTGAACTTCCTGCAAAGTATCAGAAAAACCTCATTGATGCTGATGAATATCATGAATTTGAAATGGATGAGGATGGTAATCCCATTGATATATACCAGGGTCCATCTATTGAGGAAATGGAGGCAGAGCTCGAAAGATATAGGCGTGAAACAGAAGAGGAAGTTAATAAAATGCTGGAGCAGGCCAAGGCCAGGGCTGCCCGGATTGAGGAAGAGGGAAAATCAGCTGCCTTTGCTGAACTTGAAAAAGTACGCGAACAGATTAAGATTGAAACAGAGCGTCATAATGCAGAGTCAGACAGAGAAATAGAAAAGAGCAACTTTGAAGCTGAAAAGATAATACTTGAAGCAGAAAAAAAGGTTTCTGAAATAGAACATGATGCATATATGAAGGGTCATGAGGCTGGCCGTGAAGAGGGTTACAAGGAGGGACAGGCTGAGGTTATGCGCCTTATAGACAGGCTTGGAACCATTGTTGCTACTGCAGTGGATATAAGGGATGAAATTATCAAATCATCTGAAAAACTTATGACTGAAATGATACTTATGATTGCCCGGAAAGTAATAAAGGATGAAATTGTTGAACGAAGAGAAGTTGTAATTAATAACATTAAAGAAGCTATAAAGCGTGTCAAGGACAGGGATAGAATAGATATAAGGGTTAACTTTGCTGACCTTGATATGACAACTGCTCATAAAGATGAGCTTATAAAGATGATGGAATCCCTTAAAAAGGTTAATATATACGAAGATTCAAGGGTTGAAAGGGGTGGATGTATTATTGAGACAGATGTTGGGGCAGTTGATGCCCGAATATCAACTCAGCTTGATGCAATTGAAGAGGCAATAAGAAATACAACAACCCTTTAAATAAAATTTTGGGTTGGAGTTAATCTGACCTGATTTTTAAGACAGCTTAAGGAGACATAATATTGATTAAAATTCTTCCT
Source organism: Spirochaetota bacterium (assembly GCA_041655115.1). Taxonomy (GTDB): domain Bacteria; phylum Spirochaetota; class UBA4802; order UBA4802; family UBA5550; genus JBBAGC01. The sequence goes on from JBBAGC010000064.1 coordinate 2,550, forward strand.
TATGAAAAGGTTGATATCCTTTCAAGATACAAGCAGATAGTTGATGAAATAGATGTAATAAAATTTTCCGGCAAGGTTGAAAGGATTGTTGGGCTTACTATAGAGAGTGTGGGGCCTGCTGTAAGGTATGGTGATTTATGCAGAATCAAAATTGGTGAGAGTGAGTACCTTTATGCTGAGGTTGTTGGGTTTAATCGTAACAGGGTAATATTAATGGCCATTGGAGACATGAAGGGGGTTGTGCCAGGAGCAGAGGTATATGCTGTGGGCACATCACTTACTGTACCTGTAGGCAAAGGACTTCTTGGCCGTGTTCTTTCTGGTGTTGGCACACCTTTGGATGGGAAGGGGGAAATTTTTTCTTCAGTAAGGTATCCAATTGAAGGTCAGGTGGTAAACCCCCTGGATCGCAAGGTAATTGATGAACCGCTTTCAGTTGGAGTAAGGGCTATTGACGGCCTTATTACTGTGGGCAGGGGACAGAGAATAGGAATTTTTTCAGGTTCTGGCGTGGGTAAGTCCACTCTTATTGGAATGATTGCGCGCTACACCAATGCTGATGTAAATGTAATAGCCCTCATAGGTGAAAGGGGGCGTGAGGTTAAAGATTTTGTTGAAAAGGAGCTTGGTGCTGAAGGGTTAAAGCGTTCTGTAGTAATTGCAGCTACATCTGATCAGCCTCCAATGCTCAGGTTAAAGGGCGCATTTTTGGCTCACGCTGTTGCAGAGTATTTCCGCGATCAGGGGCTTGCTGTTAATCTTCTTATGGATTCAGTTACCCGTTTTGCCATGGCTCAAAGGGAGGTTGGTCTTGTTGCAGGCGAACCATCTGCTACAAGGGGATATCCGCCCTCGGTTTTTTCTCTTATACCCAGGCTTTTGGAAAGAGCTGGAACAAGCAGCAGTGGAGGAAGTATTACAGGATTTTACAGTGTTCTTGTTGAGGGAGATGACATGAATGAACCTATTTCTGATGCATCAAGGGGTATACTTGACGGACATATTGTTCTTGATCGGAAATTTGCCAACAGAGGACACTATCCTGCTATAGATGTGCTTGCATCTGTGTCAAGGTGCATGAAAGACGTTGTTGATGAAAAGCATGGAAAAGCTGCAATGCTTTTTCGTGAAATACTGTCAGCCTATACAGAGGCTGAGGATTTAATAAATTTAGGCGGATATGTAAGAGGGGCTAATCCTCTTATTGATAAAGCCCTGTCAATGATAGGGGACATAAATGAATTTTTGAAACAGGGAATCTATGAAAAGGAGACTCTTGAAAAAACCAGAGACAGGCTCATTAGCATGGTTATTGATGATGTTCCTGAAACCAGGCAAAAACCGGCAGAGGCCAGACCTCCTGCTTTTGCAAGGGTGCTCAGGTAGGTTGTTGAATGAAGAAATTCAAATTTTCTCTTCAGAAGCTTCTTGATATTCGTCAGGCCAGAGAGGATGAGATTAGAAACGAGTTAATGAAAGTTTTGGCAGTTCAAAACAGGGAAAAAGTTATACAGGATGATCTTGCTCATAAAATTGGGATTTATGAAAGGCAGCAGGCAGATGATATTAAAAAAGGTGTTTTTTCACCTGATAAAACAATGGCAATTCTGCGCTATGCAGATATTTCAAGAAGAGCCATTGTGGAGTCAATAAAAAGGGCAGAAGCAATGGAGCCTGAAATTCAGGCTGTAAGGGATAAACTCCTTGTTGCATCAAAGGAAAGAAAAATCGTAGAAAAGCTTAAAGAGAGGAAAAAGGCTGAATACGATTATGAGGTAAACAGGGAGATTGCTAAAGAGAATGATGATATGAACCAGAAGATTTTTGCAAAAAAGCTGATAAGGGAACAATAGTATGTTAAACAGCAGGTTTAATATAATGACAGTAAGTAATAATTTAAAGCAGATTGCCTTTGATATATTTAATTACAGAATAGAAGTATAGCTGAGAGGTTAAAATGAGAAGAGTATCTGAGAAATCAAAAATGCTGTATCTGGTGCTGCTTATCTTTTTCCTTTCCACAATAGGAATTTTTTGGCTCGATTATATTGGGCTTATTGATATTTCAAATTATGCACGCCAGTTCAGATCAGCCCCTGATTCTGTTATGGAAATATCAGGAGATGTGCCTTCCCTTGTTCAGAGAGAGGAGTTTTTTAAGGAAAAGGAGAGGCTTGCTGAAAGGATTGAAGATCTGGATAAAAGGGAAGCCCTGCTTGCTGAAAGGGAAGGGGAACTTGATAGTGAAAATAACAGGCTTGCTGAAATAAAAAAGGGTCTTGAGCTGGAAAGAAAGAAGCTTGAAGATGATAGGAAAAAATATTCCGGATATAGAAAAAATGTGGAAGTTCTTGCTGATAAAATGGGAAACATGCCCCCTGATGAGTCTGTGAAAATTATGGAAAAATGGGAAGATCCTCTTATTATTGATGTTTTAAGGCAGATGGATGCAGATGCCCTTACAGAAGGGAGAGCCAGTATTACTGCGTATTTGATTACTCTTTTTCAAAAGGAGAAGGCAAGTCGAATCCTTTATCTTATGACACAGCTATGATTTATTATTTTATCAGGAATTTATTCAGGAGCCGTTTTGGCATAAGTCATTTATTATATTGAGTATGCTTTGTTTTCCCTCTCCAGTAGACGCAGAGGTAATAAAAATAGAATCACTGCTTATGCCCAGGGCATCTTCTATTGCTTTTAGTCTTTTTCCCCGTTGATTTTTAGATAATTTATCAGCTTTTGTAATGGTAATTGCTACTGGTATTTTTTTATTTGTAAGCAGGGAGAGTATTTCCTCTTCATAGTCTCCTGGTGTTCGTCTGATATCAATGAGTAGAAATGCGGCTTTTAAATTAGTTCTTTTTTCTATATATTCCCTGATCAAAGGCATAAATTTTTTTCTTATTGGTGCAGGAAGCTTCGCATATCCAAAACCCGGCATGTCAACAAATGATGTATTATTATTTATAATAAAAAAATTGATCATGGTGGTTACCCCTGGTCTTGAGCCTGTTTTAACCAAATCTTTTTTATTAACCAGCATGTTCAAAAGAGATGATTTTCCCACATTGGATCTGCCAAAAAATGCAAATTCCGGGTAGTTAAAATCAGGAAATTGCTCAAAGGATGTGGAGCTTTTAAGAAATGTTGCACTTTTAATTTTCATTTAAATACTAATTCCTGAAAGAAGATATTTAATTAGAGAAATATTTTTATATCCCCGCCGCCACAGGCGGCGGGGATATAAAAATATAATTATTATAATTTTTTTTCCATCAATATTGCATTATCATTGATATAAAAATTTTTTCTTAATCCGGTTTTAATGAACCCGTTTTTTAAGTAAAAAAGAACAGCCTGGGTGTTCTTTTCAGCAACTTCAAGGACTATTTTTTCAGGCTTATAATCATTGTGAAGCTTTACAGCTTCATCAATAAGGGTTTTTCCAATATTCATTCCACGAAATTTTGATTTCACAGCAATGCTGTTTATCTGAAGTTCCTCTGTAATACGCCAGGCAACAATATAGGCTGCGATTTCCTCATTCACTCTGGCAACAAGAAAAACTGAAAAGGAGCAGGCAAGTTCGCTGTAAAACTGATTTATTGTCCAGAGGCCTATTGAGTCTTTTTCAATAATGTAAATAGCTTCAATATCAGAGTGTCTGGCTTTTTTTATTGAAAGTTTTATTTTATTCAAGGTTGTTTATAATATTGAGAAGCTGGCTGTGCGTAAAAGGTTTTTTTAAAGTTGCATTTGCTCCAAGATATTTAGCTGTACTTAAATAACTTTCTGAATCTATTCTGCCACCTCCTGAAATAGCAATAAGTGCAATATGAGGATACTTCTTTTTGATTTCTATTATAATCTCAATTCCATCTTTATCAGGCATTATTATATCTGTAATAAGAATGTCAGGCTTGAAAGTTTCAATATTATTCTGAATTTCAAGTGCATTATCTATGGCCAAGACCTCGAAGTTGTTCAGCTGGAGTATTTCAGAAAGATTTTCCCTTATGACTATATCATCTTCAATTATAATAATTTTCTTCATTTTAGTCATCCTTCCATTGTATGGGTCATTGTAGTGTAGAAAAAGTCATTTTGTCAAGTAAAATGCAAACATTAAAGCAGGATTAGGATTTTAACAACCGGTTTTGTTTATTACAAAACATATATGAAGTAATATCTGGATTTTTTAATAAAACTTTGCAATATTGCTGTCAAATTATTTCTTTACATAATTTACATGATGATTGTAATTATACTGAATTTTTTTTAAAAATAATGAATATATCTCTAAAAAAATCAAAAAAATCTATAATTTATTCGTATATACTATTAAGAAAGGATCATTTTATGAAGAAAAAATTTATATTAATTTTATTTTTGCTTTTTCCTTTGAGTCCTGCTTTTTCATTAACAGGTGATGAAGCGCTTGAAAGGTTCAGGGGCAGAATGCAGAGTATTGAAAAATTATCAGGTGTGATTTCATGGACAACTTCCAGGGGCGCAACGTTTTCAGGGAATTTCAAATATCTTAATCCAGGCAAGCTCCATATAAAGTTTACTAATCCATCCGGAAGAACCATTGTTTCTAATGGAAGAACTCTCTGGGTATATTCACCTTCAAGCAATATTGTTGGTGTACAGGAGTTATCAGATAGTGGAGGGTCAGGAGGAATTGCATCTCTAATTAGCGGTTATATGCCTCTTTTAACAGAAGAGGGGCCAAATGGCTATACATTGAAGCTTAAAAATGATAATAGACATTATCAGGAAATTCTACTTTTACTTGACAGGTCATTTTTTTTGAAGAGGGCAGTGTTTAAAACCAGGGAAGGAGCTTTATACAGCTTTACATTTTCTGATATAAGTACAGCTGCTACAATTATGCCCGGCTTATTTAATTTTGAAGTACCAGCAAATGCTCAAAGGGTTAATAATCCGCTGAATATTCAGTAATAGGAGAATTGGTTTGGGAAGGCTTGTTCTGTTGTGTTTTATTTTATTTTTATCCATGTCCAGCCTTGCATTTTCACAAAGTGTTAAGGATATGTCAAGCCTTCACTACATATATTTAGGCCCGGTTTTGTCCATGTCCTATGATAAGGTGGAATATAAAGACTGGTTTGAAACAGAACAGGGTACTAAAAATATGACAGGTACATCCTTTGGTGGTGGAGCAGCCCTTAATATTTTTGTTAATAATTATTGCGGTGATTTTCAGTTAAAATACATGCGAAGTGAACTGGATTTTTCACTTAATTTTCTTGAGGTGCTTCTTCAGGGAAAGTATCTGTGGCAACTAAATCAGATTATTGCAATAGGAGCAGGTCTTGGGCTTTATTCTGAGCTGGCACCCTTCCAAAGTGGCTACAAGGGGGGTGCAGGAGTGCAGATACCTCTAACTGTTGTTTTTACAGGTTCATCCTTTTGGAAGGTGCTTTGGGATGTTTATGGAAGGTATGGAGCTTTTGGAAAGGGTGTAGGGTCAAGCCGAATTTCAATTGGATCAAATCTGGGGATAGTTTTCAGAGTTGGAAGGATTTAGTACTGTTAAAAAAAATATAGGGCCAGCATCTGCCCCGGTGTTTTTCTTTATTGCTGCCACTATACTTTTTTTTTATAATCAGAGTAGTGTAAATCACAATATTGTTGTATTTGTATCATCAGGCATTTTTGTTATTTCATTTTTATTTACCGGCTTTTGTTATGCTCCTGTTCTTTTCAGAAAAAAATTTAAAGGTTTTATCCTGGCTGCTATAATATGTATTGCTCTTGCAGCTTCTATTGTTTATCATGTTTCCGGTAAAATTGAGAATAATCTATTATCTGAAAACATTCCTGAATATTTAAACAATCCAGTAATTACTGTAAATGAAGTGAAGTTCAACAGAGCAGGGAAGGAGGTATAT
>JBBAGC010000065.1:0-8425 GCA_041655115.1 Spirochaetota bacterium
TGATAAAGGAAAAAAATTTCTTGAAGCCTTTACTGTTGAGCTTACTGCAAAGGCAGAGCGCAATGAAATTGACCCTCTTATAGGAAGAGAGGATATTCTTGAGCGCACAATACAGGTTCTTGCACGCAGAACAAAGCACAACCCCATACATGTGGGTGATCCTGGTGTGGGCAAAACAGCTATTACAGAAGGGCTTGCACAGCGCATTGCTGATGGAAATGTTCCGGAAAAACTTAAGGGATTAAAAATTTACTCCCTTGATATGGGTGCACTGCTTGCCGGAACAAAGTTCAGGGGTGATTTTGAAGACAGACTAAAAAAAATTGTTCAGGAGCTCAAAAAACTGAATGATGTTATACTTTTCATTGATGAAATACACACAGTTGTTGGTGCAGGAGCTGTCTCTGGCGGTTCCCTGGATGCATCCAATATGCTTAAGCCTATTTTAACATCAGGCGAAATTAAATGCATAGGCACCACTACATACGAGGAATATAAAAAACATTTTGACAAGGACAGGGCACTTTCAAGGCGCTTTCAGAAAATTGAAATCCCTGAACCTGCCATTGATGAAACCATTGAAATACTTAAAGGTTTAAGGCAAAGATACGAACAGTACCATCAGGTAAACTATACTGATGAATCCCTGGAAGCAGCAGCTGAGCTTTCAGCCAAATATATCAATGACAGGTATTTACCTGACAAAGCCATTGATGTAATTGATGAGGCAGGTGCATTTGCAAGAATATACAGGGCAGATGAAGGTGAGGTTATTGATATCAAGCCCACAGATGTGGAAAGGGTTGTTGCACTCATTGCCAAGCTTCCTGAAAAAAGCGTATCAACAACTGAAAAGGTTAAGCTTAAAGATCTGGCCTCTGATCTTCAAAGCACCATATTTGGACAGGACAATGCTGTGTCCATGGTGGTTGATGCAATCAAAAGAAGCAGAGCCGGTTTTGGCAATCCGGACAAGCCTATTGCATCTTTTCTTTTTGTAGGATCAACAGGCGTGGGGAAAACAGAGCTTGCACGCCAGCTTGCATTAAACATGGGTGTGGAAATGCACCGCTTTGACATGAGTGAATATCAGGAGAAGCACACTGTTGCCAGGCTTATAGGCGCACCTCCAGGCTACGTGGGATACGAAGAAGGGGGGCTACTCACTGAAGCAGTGAGAAAAACGCCTCATGCTGTTCTTCTCCTTGATGAAATTGAAAAAGCCCACTCTGATATTTTCAACACGCTTTTGCAGGTGATGGATTATGCCACACTCACTGACAATACAGGAAAAAAGGCAGATTTCCGGAATGTAATTATAATAATGACATCAAATGCAGGAGCAAGGGAAATAGGAAAAAGACAGACCGGTTTCCATGAACGCCATATTAAAGAAGATGCTATTGACAGCGCTGTTGACAGAATATTCTCACCGGAATTCAGGAACAGACTGGACTCAATAGTAACATTTAATGACCTCAGTGAAGATGTAGTTCTTAACATTGTAGGCAAGGAAATAAACGCTTTTGCTGAACAGCTTAAACTCAAAAAGGTGACCCTGGAAGTTACCCAGGAGTGCAGGAAATGGCTGGCAAAAAAAGGCTATTCCAGGGAGTTTGGAGCCAGGCAGATTATGCGCCTGATACAGGAAAAGCTCAAAGGCTTTTTTGTGGATGAGGTACTTTTTGGCAGACTTACACAGGGAGGCTATGCTATTGCAGATATTGAAAATGATGAAATCAAAGTAACTATAGCTGACAATTAGCAGGTTATGACTATTTTTTACCTTAATGAAGAAAATATTTTCCCACCTGTTTCACTTGCACATAAAAACGGCATTCTTGCCATAGGGGGAGATCTTTCTCCAGCAAGGTTAATTGCTGCTTATAAAAAAGGAATTTTCCCCTGGTACTCACAGGGAGACCCCATAATATGGTGGTCTCCTAATCCCAGGTTTGTCATCTTTCCCAAAGAGGTAAAAATTTCCAGATCCATGAAACAGGAGATTCGCAAGGGCACATTTAAAATTACAGCTGACAAGGCCTTTGACCAGGTTATAGAGGCTTGCAGAAATCCAAGAAAACATGAATCAGAAACCTGGATAACTGATGACATAGTAAAAGGCTATACCAAACTTCACAAGCTTGGCTATGCCCATTCTATTGAAGCATGGAAAGATGGGAAACTGGCAGGCGGCCTTTACGGTGTTTCCCTTGGCAGGTGCTTTTTTGGTGAATCAATGTTTTACATAGAACCAAACAGTTCAAAGGCAGCCTTTATTGCACTTGCAGAAAAACTGGCAAGCCTCAATTTTGACATCATAGACTGTCAGGTTTATACAGCCCATCTTGAAAGCCTAGGAGCAGTGGAAATTCCCCGCGAAGAATTTATAGCAATATTAAACTATTCCCTTACACAGGAGACCTTAAAAGGAAACTGGTCAGAAACAGGAATTTTTTAAAAATCCTGAATTTTTTACTTCAATGAATCCATCACATTCTCAATGTGGCTGCTTAAATATTTCTGCTTTTCATCTGAGGATTTACCTGCAATAATAATTATAGAGTTATCTTTTTGTATCATATAAACCTCAGCAAGCCTGTTCCCCTGTATTCTTGACACAGACCAGTGATAATCATTTTCACCCTTTTTCCCCCATCTCTGCTGAACCATATTAAAATCCTTATTATGCAGCCACTGCCCGGGAAAGCTGGAAAAATTTTTATCCCCTTTATTCACAGCCATTATTTCAATTGACCCCTTTTTATCAGGGCTGTCAAAAACCAGAGACTCCATGCTGCGCCTGTGCCACCCAGGGGGAATAAGTGCTGAAAAAGATTTACCTTTTCCTGCAGAGGAAAAGCTCACCAATTCCCCTTCCAGTTTAGCTTCACCTGGCGCCCAGGCCTGTTTATTTAACTTTTTTTTTAGTACCTCCAGAACATTAAGGTCAACCCTTTGAAAATTTTTCCCATCCATGTTCCAGTCAGCAACCTTTACAGAAGTTAAAGGTTTAAGCTTTAATTTTAAAGCTTTTAACTCCTCCAGGGAAGGATAATGGGCCATGCTTATGCCCTGACGCCTGTAAAAAGTATTCACAGCAGCAGCACTTGATAAAGCATCCTCTCCCTCTTTTGATAAAAACTCCCTTGCAACAGTTTCTCTCTCTATCAATAGGGGATCAAAATTTTTAACAGCAGATATTAAGCTTCCTTTGGAAATTATTTCATTATACTCATTCAAATTATTTTTTTTAAGATCAGATTCAATTGTGTTATACTTATCTCTATAATTAATTAATGCTTTTTCAGTATAATCAAGGCCTGATAAAACATTTGCACAATCAGATACATAGCTCACATAAATTCGGATCTCCTCTTCTCCGATTTTATTTTCCAAATCTTTGGCATTTTTTCTCTCTAACGCTTTCCTCTCTTCAAGAGCTGCAGTGTAATTGCCATAATCTTTTCTCATCAATGACGCAATAAGCCTGGCACTTTTGCTAAAATTACGGTTTATTTCAGAATATTCATTCAGCTTATTGTTAGTCATTCTTCCTCTTGTTTCAGATGGGAGAGGATCGATTTTTAGAATATCCCGCACAAAAGCCACTCCCCTGTTGTAAACAGATCTGTAAACACCACTCACCTTTTCAGGGCCTGCATCTGAAAGTATTACAAAATTATCAGCAAGCCCTTGCATAAACTTTGCCTCTTCAAGCAATCTGCTAATTCTGTATTTATGAAAAGAGATATATTCATCAACTGTAATTGAGCCTGAAAGAACAACCCTTTCAATAAACCCGGAAGAAAGCTCCTCATAGTTTTTCAAATCTGTTTTTATTTCCAGAAAATGATTTTTTGCTGCTTCAAATATTAGTTCATTATATATTATGATAGAAGGCTTTCCCTTTTTAAGGCTTTCTATTCGCGCCTCTTCCCGTTTAAAAACATTCTCATAATGCTTTATATATTTGGCTGATAATCCCTTGTTGTTATTTTTAACCCTTTTTAAAAACTCTTCACCCTCTGTGCCTGTCATGTTTTTAACAAGAGCCAATCGGTATTTATCCAGTTCATTTACAGCTTCACTCATCCTTGCAAAATCCGGTATTTCATAAAGCGGTGTGTTATAACTTTTTGAGCCACTAAACTTTTCTGTTTTAAAAGACGCCAAAAGATTTTCTCTTGAATGGTTAAATATTGGTTTTTCAAAAACTCCTATGTCTTTACCTGAAAAATCTTTTGGAATTTCAATGCCATTTATTTTCATAAAATTGATCATGGCTTCATAAAGCTTTTCATTTGTTCTGATTCTGGAAGCTGTGAAATTCCATTGAGGAGCAGTAACAAGGTACTTTTCATTAAACTTTACTGGAAGATCAAAATCAAAGGCTTCAACAATATCAAAGGAGTTTTTAAATATAAGCTGCTGCAGATTAATTTCATTTGTCACATAATTTTTTATGCTTAAATCATATTCTGTTTTACTTAAAATATCCCTTAACAGCTTTTCCTTTATAACCTTATACTCACCCATTCCCTCTTCTAATAAATACTGGAGAACAAGTTTTTCCCTCTCATCAATGCCCGGCTTAAATGAAAGACCCTTATTTTTTTCAGAAATATATTTATCAATCTCCTTGCCAATTTTTTCTTTAACAGGAGTATTGTAAGGTCTGTTTAAAAGGGCTGATACATATAAAAGGGATATAACCTCTGTTGCTGACTCATTTACTTTTTTTTCAATCTCACCTATTGAATAATCTCTCTCCTCCACCCTTAAAGAACCATGGCCTGCCTTTGCCCTTATTAGTACATTAACAAATTTTTCAGATTCATCAATCTGCCTGTCAATAAGTGCTGTAATTTTTTTATCAGTTTCACCTGTATTTTTAACAGAAATTTTAAGCTCCTTTAATCTATCAATACGATTTTCCCAGCGCAAAAGCCTGCCTTCAGCTCCAAAGGCTAATCCGGAAAAAACAGCTAAAAAAATTAATGATACAATTAAAACCCTTTTCATTTACATTCCCTTAAATAATTCATTAATGGTTTCCCTTTATATAATTATCGGAATAAAGCCAAATAACATAATATCTATATTTTGGGTTCAAAACCTGATTTCTTTTTCTTGACTTTTTAGATTATATAACTTATTTAAAAAAAATCAGACAATATTTTAAGCAGGCATTTATGAGCATAGATGAAAAGCGGAAACAACTTGAACGTCAGGCCAGACTCCTGCTCACATCCAAAGATATATCAATAAGTGAAAGGGAGCAGATTAATTCATTGATGAAAAATCAGAGTCTTTCTCCTGAAAACAGGTATGAGTCTATTATCAGACTTATTTCAAATTTACCTGATAAGGAATTCGAGGAAATACCTGATATAGAAATACCCAATGAAGAAAACAGCCTGGGAAAACATCCCCCTGTAATAACAAGGAGAAAGGAGCCTGTTAAAACAACACCCTCCCCTGATATTGGAACATTTTCAGGAGAGGAAAAGCGTGTGCCACAGATAAACGGCCCCACTGAAACATCCTTATACATAAATGATATTCTTGTAAAATTCAAAGTTTATAAAATATTCAAAAAACGGTTCCTTGTGGAAAGAAATAACCGTTTTGGGTTAGGCTTTCGCAAAAGACTTATTCCCACAAAAAAATATCTGGAAATAATCCGCCACATACACTCCTTTCAGGAAACAGTTTTGTCACGCCTCCCATTTATTCTCGATTATATTCTTAAAAGCGATGAAATTGAAACACCTCGTGAATTTAACTATTTACGGCTTTTACGCAGATGGCTTCTGGACATGCCATTTGCATCAATACCATACAGCAGAATAAAATGGCTGGAACAGTGGGGCTTTGAAAGAGAACTGAAATCCTATGCTATAAACTTTTTTTCATTCATGAGAATGGAAACAGAACACAGGGAAAATCTGATGCAGCTTGTTGAAAGCATAATAAGAGAAGCTCCTGATCTGATAAAAGAAGAAATAAACGATAACGAAGAAAGGGCATCAGCAATAAAAAAAGAAAAAAACAATTTTTACAGAGAAAAAATGATCTATGAATATATGGGAGCTATGCGATCATTTATTACAGTTTCCAGAGAACCTGACAGCCTATTGGCAAAGCACCTGAATAAAAAGTTTGGCATAAACTCCCTTGCAGATTTTATTCATATGTCAATAGAGGCATTGATTTTTCAAAGACCTTATACTCCGGCAGAACTAAAAGAATATTTTGAAATTGAACCTGTTGCTGTAAGCAAAGAACACTGGGACTATAACCAGGAAAAACTTAAAGATTTTTGCAAAGACCCTGAGTCAATAAAGCTGCGTGCTTTAGGCCGGCTTAAAAATGAGCTTTTGTGGTATGACACTGTTTTTCAGCTTGTTAAAATAGATGACAATGGCCAAAATATATTAATAAAATCCGCAGATGAACAATGGAAGCTATTGGATAAAATTAACAGGGATGCACTTGATTCTCTTCAAAAAAACTTTATTGTTTTCCTTGAAGGAGTTGTAAACTACTTTAGAAATCTTTTAGCACCTGTTTTAAATGGTTCCATGCTTGATCTTGAGTCACAAAAAGGAGTTACAAAAGGAGCCATTTTTTCCTCCCTGCTCTTTGAAGATGAGCTTAGAGAAATAGAAGAGCTTAACAATGAAATATATCTTTTTCGCAGCCAAAACCCCACACTCAAAGTTTCCCATGAGGAAATTCAAAAGATTATAAGCAGAAAAATTTCATCAATGACTCATGTGGAAAAACTGTTATACAAAGCAGGTAAATGCTTTTACTTTACAGGACGCAAACTCCACCAGGAATATCACAATCACCTTAAAATGCTAAGGATCGCTCCAAAAAAAGCCTGTGACAAAACCCCTGTTAAGGAAGGACAGCTTATTCCCTATCATGATTATAGGCTTAAATCCCTTGAAGAAAACACACCCCTTTTACGCCGTATTGAAGGAAGACGTATTTTAAGCGAATCACAAAAGGGAGGGATAATTATTTTTATAATAGCCTATTGCTACCAGGCTTCAAATATCTGCGGTTATAAAGAAATAAAAAACGACATAAGCAAACGTGATAGCATAAAAAGGCAAATCATCAATATCCAGGGAGAGGCGCAATGATTTTAAAACATAATACAGTAAAGCTTCAGGGACAGGACAGCGCTGTTACCATTAAAAGAAACAAATATGGGATTCCTGAAATAACAGCATTAACAATGCGCGATGCTGCCTTTGCCATGGGCTGGGTTCAATGCAATGACAGACAGCTTCAGATTATGCTTACACGAACCATTCTGGAAGGAAGGTCATCTGAAAAAATAGCACATAACACAGCACTTATAGAATCAGATAAACATATAAGAGGTCTTAATCTTTACCCTGATATAGAAGAACAAAAACAGCGCATTGAAGGCCCGGTACTTGAAATCCTTGAATCCCATGCTGCTGGAATAAACAAATACCTTAAAACAGGAGGAACAGTTTTTGAACTTAAACTCGCAAGGTACAAACCCGAACCATGGCATGTATTTGACACAATGATGCTTGCCAAAGTCTTCACCTACTTTGGGCTTACTGATGTTCAGGGGAACATGGAAAAACTTATTGTAGAAATGATACAAAACAATATTGATGAAAAAAGAATTAAAGAGCTTTTCCCTTATATTACTGAAAAAATTGATGTAGAGCTGTTAAAAAAAATAAAATTCGCACCTCCCATTATACCAGATGCAACTGCCTGGCTTTCTATAATACCGCGCATTACCGGAAGCAATAACTGGGCTGTGGCAGGAAAACTTTCAAAATCAGGTGAACCAATTATTTGCGGTGACCCCCATCTGGAAGTAAACCGTATGCCTGCACTATGGCACGAAGTAATAATTAAACTCCCTGACAATACAATAAAGGGATTCGCCCTGCCAGGAACACCGCTCGTTGTAATTGGAAGAAACAACAATATTGCCTATTCCCCAACATACTCTTTTATGGACATGATAGACTTCCGCATTGAAGAGTGTAAAAACGGAAAATACAAACGGGGCAAGTCCTGGGTTCCCTTTGATGTGCGCCAGGAAACTATACGCACAAAAAAAGGAAAAGAAATTAAAATAAATTTTTATGAAAATGAACACGGCATACTTGAGGGTAACCCCTTTGAAAAAGGCTTTTATCTGGTGCGATCCTGGTCAGCTGCACAAGGTTGCGGAGCAGCAGAAATTAATGTTACCTGCAATATAATGACAACAGCAAATGTCCGGGATGCAATGAAGCTATACAGGGATCTTGATGCAGCATCCTTCAATTTTGTAATTGCTGATACATCGGGCAATATAGGCATGCAGATGAGCGGAAGGTTATTTAACAGACCCAAAGGGATAAGTGGCCTT
>JBBAGC010000066.1:0-8328 GCA_041655115.1 Spirochaetota bacterium
AGCTCCTGTATGATTGAGTTGCTCTAATTCTTCAATACTTTTTGAACAGCAAAATGCCTCTGCATCTGCCGAACAATAAAGCCCGGGTGTACCTCTTAGATTTTTAAGAACTGGTCTTATATATTCTGCTTCAATATTATGACCAGATTCAGGATAAAATAAAGCATTCCACCCTCTTCTTTCTCCACGATTAAAATTAAAAAAATGATTACAGTCAATTAATTTTTCTGAAACTTCCATAAGCCAATTAAGATTTGAAAAATAACCACACCAGGGAACACCAATTGTTTCAAAATTGGCTATTTCATTGATTGTATAATCTTGAACTGCTAAAAATTCATTATCTGTTTTTAATAAAATATTTTCGCTCAACTGTTTAATATCAGAAATTTCAGTTATATTTTCTTTTAAGGTACAAAATGAAATTGTTCTGGTTTGGTCTATTGGGGTATCTGGATTTCGCTTTTTGGCAATTAAAAAAGTAGCTACCACATGTGCATTATCAAACCATTTTCCTTTTCCTGAAATCACGACAATTTCAATATCATAAAATTTTTGAATCAGTTCCAGAAAAATTTCACCATAATCAGTTCCTAACCAGGCATTGGAAAGTATTAGCCCAATTTTCCCATTTTCAGAAAGCAGTTGATGTAAATAAAAGGGAATATAAACGAAAATATCGCTTTTGCCACTTAATGATTTTGTGGTGTCAGCCTTTTCTTGAATGAAATTGTTTATTTCTGTTATGTTCGGGTTTAATACTTTAATTTCTTTGCTCTTTATAAACGGTAAGTTTGAAACAACATAATCAATAGAAGGAAAAGGTTTTACAATATCGTTTCCATTGTTTGGATCTTTGAAAGTTATGCTCTGCTCTGTTTCTAATTCAATTATATCCTTTCTGAAAATATTTAGAACTTTACCAATATTTTCTGGCTTAGCCATGGTTAGCGTTGATAATTGAATAGGAAAAGAATGCTTATCTGATGCCCAAATACTGTCTATTATTTCGTCTTGATTAAACTCGTATTCTTCTTTAAGCAAATATGCCTGATTGATTATTGTTCCTGTTCCGCAACAAGGGTCAATTACAATTCCTTCCTTGTCTTCAATGGTAAGCCTCACTAATAAATTTGCTAATTTTTCAGGAGTAGCGAATTGCCCTGCTACTTTACGTTTTGCTGAAACAATTGAAGATTGGAGTAAATCATGAAGGATTTCGATTTCAATCCCATCAATGTTGATTGATGATAGGAACTGATTTAACTGAATAATCTGCTTCCAGGCAGAAGTTGAAATGAACTCAATTGCAAGGTTATCACTGAAAATATTCCAAAAATTGCAATACTCGGAAATTGATGCTATTATTTCCTTTGCTTGCTCAATTGAAGTTTCATTGTTTATTGCTTTTATTGCTCTTGCTTCGTTAAAATGCCTTTTCAGTACATTTGCGAATATAATTTTAAACACCCAATCTGTTAAAATTACCCTGGATAGAGTTGGTAGTTTATTTGAAGCGTCTTTCGTTGCTGTAGGGTTATAGCCATATTCAGTTGCCGATGATAACCACCAATTATTTATATAAGCTTCAAGTCTTGGATTTCTCCTAATATTTGCTCTTAGATTTTCCACTGTAGAGGGTATGTTTTCGAGAATTACATCTATGATTGCATCCACAGCCAATATTTCGGCTGAAACCTCATTTGAAATTTTTCCTGATTCAAAATAGCTGTTTAAATCTAAAAGTATGGTATGCAATAATGATTTCCAAAGAGTCTCTTTTGGTTTTACCTCTGCCCGGTTATTAATTTCAATGTCATTCCAGGTTTTTAAAATTGAAAACGAATCTCCTTGTTCAGAGTAAAGAACGGCACTTTTTACATTCCACAAAATAAAACTATCTCTTTGTAAAATCCTGGCTTTTTTTATTGCATTGCTAATAAATACAGAATCAGTAATTGCTGTGTCAGGCATTTTTAATTCCCAACCTTGCAAAATAATATTCCTTGCCTGATCTTTAAAAATTAACACATCGGGAAATAGGCTTGATTTTTCGTAACTTATTGTACTTTCACCACCAGCGCTTTTAAATCGCCAACTTTTATTTGAAAGATATAAATTTATTTCGCTTATTACGTCAATTGCCCAGCTTCTTTCGTTGTATGTTACTTTTGCCATTTCCCTATCCTTTTTTAGCGAGCAGAAAAATTTGCAAAAAGGCTCAGCTCTGGCTGTTCATTCTTAATCTTTAACTTTGTTTCTTCTATTCTTACATTACAAATTTCTATGTAATCAATCGGTTTGATTTTATGTAGTAGCACATCTTCATTTTTTTCTATTCCTATAAAATGCCGATCTTCTAATATGGCAGACAATAAAAAACTACCACTACCACAAGCGTTATCTAATATTAAATCACCAGGATCTGTAAAAGTTCTGATTAAATATCTGCCTAATTCAATTGGCTTTTGCGTAGGATGATATACTTTACCTTCACTTTCAGCAGTTTTTACATATATGTAATCATCTACATTTTCGCCTTCATAAAATACAACATCATTTGGATACCTTTCTCCATTGCTTTTTATATGTCTTGGCTTAAAATCACCATAACTGCCTGTAAATTGATCCTTTCGTATCCCTTTATCATAGGCATCTCCCATTGTCATTTGTGGATTATATACAGGTTGTTTTTTGTAAAAAACACATATATCTTCATGTTTACGTAAAGGCTGTTTTTTTGCATTTAAAAAATTTGTCGGTTTTGATTTTATCCAAATTATTTTATACTTAAATAATTTCTCATTGCTTAGTATTAATTTTGCAGTAAATAATCCCTGTGCTGTTAAAACAATTGCACCATTTACTTTTATAATCCTTTCATAATGTGCCCATAATTTATCTAAATCAATTACAGAATCCCATTTATTTTGAGTCGTTCCATAAGGCAAATCACAAAGAATCATATCTATAGAACCATCTGGAATATTTCGCATAACATCTATGCAATCACCTTGAATAACGGTATCTATCATTTTTTCAACCACTCCTATCATCCTCTCATCTTTTTTCTTAGCCTGTCGCAAGCATCGGGCAGCCTGGAAACAAGATTAAGAAATTGTTTTATCAAATATATCATATTCCACCAAAAAATCTGGAGCAATATACACCTATCAATAATATAAAATTACTTTGTAATGTAAACAATTTTATTTACAAGGATTTTTGAAGGCCTCTTTATGCCTCATGCCACGCCCTTTCCGGGTTGAAAGGGCTTTGAGTCATAAATTTCATGTTTAAAAACAACTGGAACATGAAGCTATAGATTTAGTAGTTTAAGAAAAAACTTATAATTCCTCTAAGATATTTTTATTTTAGATGTTACTTTTCCTTTCTTTATTCTTTTTAGATCAAAGGGAACACCCTCCCATGCGCTTTCAAGAACCATAATCATGTCATTATAATCAAGATCTTCAGGGTTATAGGCCATTGCCCCGTCATTCAGTGCAAGCCTTGCAATATCGGGGAAAGCTTCGATCTGCACCATATTCGCTCCATCTTTGTTAAGGACTTCTTTTAAGCAGGTGGCGTGTTTTCCCCCTGTTGCTTTGCGAAGATCCCTGTTAAGCTCCCTTATTGCTTCAATTGCTGCTCTTGGTCTATCCCTTAGACTGGTGCTGTTATAAACATCTTCGCCCTTTAATGGAAACAAAAGCTCTGCTGTCAAATGAGCGGTTTTGTGAAGATTGTATTCAAGACCATAGGGCAAAAGAATACTCATGCATACGCCATGTGGGACATGGCATATTGCTCCAATTGAGTGACCAATAGCATGAACCATTCCAACCATTGAATTAGAAAAACTCATCCCGGCCAAAGCAGAAGCATTGGCAAGTGCAAGACGGGCTTTCATATCTCCAGGCTTTTTTACTGCCTGGATAATATTTTCACTAACAAGCCTTATGGCAGATAGGGCTGTTGTATCACTCAATGGGTTTTTTGCAAGACAGGTATAGGCCTCACATGCATGAGTCATGGCATCCATTCCTGTTGCAGCAGTAAAAAAATCAGGAAGTGTTTTTGTCATTCTTGAATCAAGCACTGCAAAATCAGGCAAAAGAAAAAGAGAGGGAAAAAGCATTTTAACATCTTTTTCATGATCAGCAATTACAGCTACAAGTGTCATCTCTGATCCAGTACCAGAGGTTGTTGGTATTGCAATTAATGGCTTAAGCTTTCTTTTAAGTGCACCAAACCCTACAAAATCCATGAGGTTGTCTGAGTTTTCTGACACAAGAATATTAACGCCCTTTGCTGTATCAAGAACCGAACCTCCACCAACAGCAATAATTGAATCACACTTTAAAGACCTGTATTTAAGTGCTATGTCCTTAACTGTTTTCACATCTGAATCAGGTGGAACATCATCATAAATGCCTGCAGCTTTAATTTTTGAACCAAGTGCTTTTTCAACCGGTTCTACAAGCCCTGCACCCATTACACCCTTATCAGTTATAATCATAGGCCTGATGCATCCAACTGACACAAGCATTTCAGGAATTTTCTCCAGAGCTTTATGGCCTGAAACAATTCTAACATTATTGCAAAATTCATAATATCCTGGTATCTGCATTATTCACTCCTTCTATTTATGCACATATATTTAGATAATTATCATCAAAATGTAAAAGTCCTCACATATACAAGTATTCTGCCAAAATGCTTCCTGAAAGGATTCATCTGAGACCACTTTGGATATCTCTTTACTGCCAAGGATGTAATAATTTTAGGAAGAAGATAGACTTCTACAATATTAAGAATCCTTATAAAGGCCATACTATCTGGCACTGCTCCAGAGATTGCAAGCCTGTTATTTGCAGTAGCAAGGCATGTTGATTCCTGAAATGTAAACATAAGAATAGCAGCCTCAATATTTTTAATTTTCATATCCAGGGTAATTTTTTTCCCTGAAGGATTCCAGCCCATATATTTTGCCTTGCCATTTTTATCCTTTCCCACAATCATTCCAGGACCTGATGGAAGCACATTGAGATAAAGCATAAAATCATCACTTAAACCATCAAACTCCTCTTTAACCTCTTTATCCACCCTGTATGCAGCCTGAATAGCCCTGCCCACAATCCATAGCATTACTGCTACATATATTTTTTTTAAAAGTTTACCCTTGCTTTTAATTTCAGGATAATTATTAATATTCATTATTTATTCCCTCCTGATAATAAACTGCCTTCATAGGCTGCATCAAGAATTTTCAAAACTCCGCCTTTACCAAAACTCTTTGAATATTCCTTTTCCAGAGATTCAGCAATGCTGGTTATAACATAAGGGGGAATTTTAATTTCTTTAAAACTAAGAGGTATATATTTTCCAGCCTTTTTAACAAGCTCTGTTACAGCCTCCACAGCCAGGCTGCCTCTTTCAGATTCAGGAGAGGAACAGTATTTATCTATTCCCAGAACAGGCAAAAGAAGTTCATCTCTTACCCCGTTTTTAGTATTCTTAAGCTTATAGTCCAATATATAGGGAAGCAATATTGAAGAACAAAGCTCCCTGCTATGCCTTGTATTTTTGGACAATTCAAGGGAAAGATGCCCTCCCAGCCCCTCTGGAGCGTTTGATGACACAATACCTGAAATTGCAATACCATTGGCAAGCCCAAGCTTTCTTTTACCTGAATAACCCCTGTTAAAAATATCAGTCAGATTTTCGCATATAAGCTCTATGGATGCAAAGGCAAATGCATCATTCACGGGGTTTGCCAATTCAACAGAGCATGCTTCAATAACATCAGCAAGTGCGCATAAAGCAAAGGAAACAACATCTGACATTTCGCGCTTTTTAAGCATACGTGAATCTATCAAGGCAATATCAGGCATTAGTTCAGATGACATATAAACACGTCCATCTATAACAGCCTTATTAGATGTTTCCCTGCCTCTTGAGTCAGAGGTAATAACCATGATAAAGGGGCACAGATCCATTGTGTCCGGAAGCGATTCAAACTGCAACAGGTCATCACTTTTATTTGACACAAGGAGATTAAGCCCCCTGGCAATAGATGCAGAATCTATCCCGCCTATAGCAATAATTGAATCACAACCACGTGCCCTGAAAAGCTTTGCAGCATTGAGAACCGTATTTGTTGAAACATAATTTGCAGCCTCATCAAACACAGCACCAATAACAAGACCGGAGTCGCGATATGCTGAAATAAGATTTTTAACATTCCCTTCCTTAACAGATCTTTTGTCTGTAATAATGAGAGGCTTAACAGCATTCATGCTTTTTAGCTCATAGGGAATATTTTCCAAAGCTTTTTTACCTGAAAGAATTCTTGTTTTATTATAAAATTTAAAATAATCGGGTATTTGCATAATATATTACACCACTTCCCTTTTTTTTATTTTCATCTTTTTCACAATCCTCTTTTTAGGAACCCCGTTTTTATCAAACCCCTTAATAAAATAATACCTGTTCAACATTATTTCCTGAGGGATTGCCCGCTCCTTTGAATCACACTTGCGAAACTCATTAAGAAGCCTCTCTGGAAGTGTGTCATCCTTGCGGGATATGCCTTCAGCGCAGTTCATCAACCTTTCAAGCACCTGTACTCTTGCACCGACCCTAAGAAATCTGGTCATACCCATTCTCATTCCAGTAACAGATGACCATAATTCAGGCCAAAGGCTTATGTCCACAAAACGCATTGCAACTCCTGCCATTAAATTCATCATAACCTTTAAAACAGGTCTTGGAGAAAATCGCATAAGAGGTGTTTCCAGCTCATAGGGAAAAGCTGTAAAAACACAAGTCTGCAATGAATTTATAGCAGAATTCAAGTCCTCCTGAAACTTAACCAAGGAAGCTTTACTTCTATAGGAAAAGGGATTAATCAGATCAAAATAAACCTCCAGGGCAAATGCAGTTGAAGCAAGATGACAGGCTCCCCTGTTTGCAACAGCATAGGAAAGCCCCTGACCAAATGCACCCCTTGGGTCATAGGCAGCCATTTCAAGGCCCTTAACCTGTATGGCAAAATCCTCTCCACCGTATTTTTGAGAACAGAATCTGGAACCCATTGCCAGGTCTTTTCCAATACCCTTCATCTCTGCAATATCATCAAGAACCTCACAAACTCCATCTGCAGAACCAAATTTCAGATCTGACTTAAAAAGACCCCTTTCAGTTGCCTCCATTGCCCAGGCAATTGTGCCTCCAGCTGTAATTGTATCCATACCAGTACGTGTACAGATTTCATTGAAATCTGAAATTTTAACAGGATCAAAAATCTCAAGGTTAGAGCCCATGAGACCAACAGTTTCATATTCAGGGATCTGACGAATTTCTCCATCTATATTCCCCTTGTGCCCGCAAAGGATAGTACAGGGTCTGCATGTGCTGTAGGTGGTTTTAAATTTTTCAGCCATTTCCTCACCTGAAATTTTATGTGCCTCCCCATGCGTGCCCCCTGTAAAGTTTCGCACAGGGAGCAAGCCCCCTGCATTATTAAGATTTACATTGGCATTGGTTCCATAGTTTCTATATGTTCCTGAAGAAACATCATTGCTGTTTATATATTTTGTGCCTTTTTTCTTTGCTTTTTCAAACCTGTCTTTTTTAACAGGAATTATTTTAAACTCTTTTCCCTTCGCAGAAATGGCTTTAAGATTTTTCGAGCCCATAACCGCACCCATGCCTCCGCGTCCCAAAAACCTGTGCCCTGATGCAACATTAGCATAGCGAACAAGGTTTTCCCCTGCACTGCCAATAGCCACAATACCGGAAGAATCCTTAGCCAGCATCTCCTGTGTTTTCTGAGTATCCATACCTTTCAGTTTTTTAGCATCCCTGAACTCAACTCCTGCAGAAGAAATATATAAATAAATCGGGGCAGATGATGCCCCCTTAACTATAAGACCGTCCCAACCGGATGTTTTAAGAGCCATACCAAAGGGCCCGCCACAAGAGCAGGAGGTCATGATTCCGGTTAATGGAGATTTTGTCACTGCAGCAAATCTTCCGGAGCAGGGAGCACCTGTTCCCATCAATACTCCGCAATGAAAAGCTATCATATTATCAGGACCAAGAGGGTCAACTCCAGGCTCCATTCTGTCATAAAGAAGCTTTAAGGCAAGACCCTTGCCTCCAAGGTATAATTTTAAATCCTCTTCAGGAACATCATAAACAGTATAATTTTTTTTTGTTAAATCTACCTCAAGAATTTTGTTGCTTGTACCTATAATTTCCTGCATAAATATCTCCTTTTATATCAAAAATAAAGGCATTAAAATAAATAAAAATAAAATC
>JBBAGC010000067.1:0-8323 GCA_041655115.1 Spirochaetota bacterium
GAAAGGGGAATGTGTGTCTAAATTCAATATTAATTTTTTTAAAGGTGATTATATGCTCAGAGAAAATAAAATACTTTTTAATTTATATCAGATGTATAAATTATTTATATTTTATCCCCTTCTTGGAGTTTCAACTGTTACACTTGGTTTTATTTCAATTTTCCTTGCACTTTTGGCAGGGCAAAAAACAGCTTCAATACCTGGAGTAATATGGGCTCGCTTTAACAGCTTTGTCACTCCCATGTTTGTTAAAGTAAGAGGAGCGGAAAATATTGATAATACACAATCCTATGTTATTGTGGCAAATCATCAGAGTCAGTATGATATCTTTGCAGTATACGGATGGCTGCCTGTTGATTTCAAGTGGGTAATGAAGATGGAATTGCGAGGTGTACCTGTTCTTGGATATAGCTGCTATAGAATCGGCCATGTTTTTATTGACAGATCAAACCCTGAGATAGCTATAAGGCAGATTAAAGATGCCCGCAACAGGATTAAAGGGGGCACATCAATTGTCTTTTTTCCTGAAGGTCATAGAAACAGTGGAGGTAAACTTCTTCCTTTTAAAAAAGGAGCTTTTAACTTTGCCATTGAAGCTGGTTTTCCCATACTTCCTGTTACCATAAAAGGCACAGGAAAAATTCTTCCCAGCAATTCAACTGCTTTGTTTCCTGGGAGGGCTGAACTTGTAATTCATAAACCTATACCTGTGGATGGCTACAACAGGGACAATATTCAGGAACTTATGGATGAGTCAAAAAGAATAATTGAAGAAGAGCTGGATTTATAGTACTGCTTAAATTTAAGATTTTTTCTACTTTAGTATTAAGAAAAAAAAGCCGGGAAAAATTTCTTTTCTGTCAGGGCTTAGTTGTCCTTTTGATTATTAATAAATATGAATAGAACTAAGCCACAATGGGAAAGGAGACTGTGCTACTGGGTTTTTGCAGATTGCAGCCTCCCATCATAAAGTACTTGATTAATTTAACTGTTTCTTCAAACTTTTTAAATAAATAAAATAAAACTTATAGTATAAAAATAAAAATATTACAAAATATTTTTTAACCTGCTTTGGAGGAAGCTATGATAATACCATACGATACTTTAAAGGCTTTACAGCCTAGAATAAATGTTACTGAAAAATATAAAAGAGAAAAAGAAGTCCTTGCTGCAGATTTTCAGAAGCATCTTGATGAATGGCAGCAGACTGCAGTTATGGTTGTTAATCTTGCAAAAAAATATGGTGACAGAGAACAGCTTCATCATAAAGTTTATGGCACATGGGAAACCTATACATGGAATCAGATTTCAGAGATTATGTATGCTGTTGCAGGTGCTCTTTTAGATTCAGGATTTAAAGAGGAGGACAGGGCTGCTATTTTTTCTCCAAACAGGGCAGAGTGGCATCTTTCTGATTTAGGAACTCAGCTGATTAGAGGTGTTACTGTTCCTATTTATGCAACAAATACAGAAAAAGAAGCTCAGTACATAATTGATGATGCGGAAGTTAAGGTGCTTTTTGTTGGTAGGCAAATTCATTATGATAGATCCTATGCGCTTTTAGATAAATGTCCTTCCCTTGAAAAAATTGTAGTGTTTCATCGTGGAACCAAAATTCATGATGATAAAAGAGTAGTGATGTGGGATGATTTTTTGAATGAAGGCAGAAAAGCAGGAAAGAAAGATGATATTGATGAGATAATGAAGCGCGCGCATTATGAGGATCTATGTACAATAATATATACTTCCGGAACTACCGGTGATCCAAAGGGGGCTGTTCATAGTCATAGAACACTTATGCACAATTCATGGGCAGTGGGGAGATATCACCAGAAAGGATTTTCGGATAAAGATTCTGGTTTATGTATGCTTCCCTTGAGTCATGTTCTTGAAAGATCCTGGGCTTACGGGGTTTTTTCCATAGGAGGGCAGTACTGGTATTGTGAAGATCATAATGAGATACTGGAGTATATGCTTGAAGCAAATGTCACTATTATGAACAGCGCTCCAAGGCTTTTTGAAAAAATATATTCAACTATATATACTGGTTTAAAAGATGCATCCAGAGTAAAACAGAATCTTTTTCAATGGGCTGTAGGTGTAGGAAAAGCTCATGGTGATATGGTGCTAGCAGGGCAACAGCCCGGCCTTGGGTTAAGGTTTAAACGAAAACTTGCAGGCAGGCTTGTTCTGGATAAAATTAAAGGCTTGTTTGGTAAAAATATGCATCATCTTAATTATGGTGGTGCTCCTCTTAGCATAGAGATTGAGAAGTTCTTTTTTTATTGTGGTGTTCTTGTGACTGGAGGATATGGACTTACAGAAACTTCTCCAGTACTTGCTATTAATGGTCCTGAGGCTTTCAAATTTGGAACTATTGGTCCTATTTCCCCACTTGTAGATTTACGGATTGATAAAGATTCCGGAGAGATTCAGGCAAAAGGTCCTAATGTTTTTAACGAGTATTATAAAAAACCTGAGCAGACAAAAGAGGCATTTACCCCTGATGGTTGGTTCAAAACCGGAGATGTGGGGAAATTTGACGATGATGGCTATCTGATTATTACAGACAGGTTAAAGGATATTATTATTACATCAGGCGGTAAAAATATTGCACCTCAGATGATTGAGCTTATTATGGGAGAAAGCCTCTTTATTGAATATATAGCAGTAGTTGGAGATGCCAAACCCTATATTTCTGCGCTTGTTGTCCCATCTTTTGAAAACCTTGAAGACTGGGCAAATAAAAATAAAGTTTCTTTTTCTTCACGGGCAGATCTGATTAGCAAACCTGAAGTAATGGAGTTTTATAATAATATTATTGAAGAAAGGCAAAAGGATCTGGGACAGGTTGAGAAAATTAAAAAATTTACTCTGCTTGAAAAAGAGTTTTCACAGGAAACAGGAGAAATTACTCCTACAATGAAGGTAAAGAGAAAAGTTGTTCAGGAAAAATACAAAGAGCAGATAGATTTGATGTATGAGAATTAGGAGGTGCTAATAATGGCTGAAAAAAAACCAATTACCTTTGCAGCAGTAAGAGGCCTTCTTATACGCTTCATCCGTTTGTTTTACTGGCCAACCTATTTTATGACTTTTAAAAAGATTGATCCTGTGTTCAGAGAAAAGCTTTTACTAACAGTATCAATGTCAAACGAATGTGGTGGCTGAATCAATGTACACTCTGCTGCCGGTCGGCGACTTGGCCTTTCTGCAAAAGAAATTGGGGACTTGATTACTCTGCGAAAAGAAAATTTTGAATACAGGGAGTGGCTTGCCTTGTCTTTTGCAAGGGAGTGGATTTTTAGCAATGGCAAACCAGATGCATGGGAATATTTGCATGAGTATAAAAAGGCCTATTCATCCAGTGACAGAAGATATATCCTTAAAATTATAAGGATGATGGATTTTTTTAACCATGCAGGGAACATGTTTATAGGCATACCATGGAAGTATTCCATTGAAAGGGGCGAAAGCTGTACCCTTCCGCAAGAGGATATGTAGATAAATTATGTGTATGGAGCAGGCATGCCTGTTTCGTACACATCCGGGCAGTATTGATGAATGTTGATATTACCAATACAAAAGTCAGTACTTCCATTTACAGCTTCCCCTGTTTTAAGCTGTTTTATTATATGTTATATTTTTCAGAGGTTCATTTCCAGATTTTGAAAATACAAACTCTATATTTTCAGCACCCAAAGCCTTAGCCAGGGTTCTGAGTGTCTGTTCTGCTGATTCCTCCACATCAGAAGCCAGTTTGTTGATCATTCGTTTAGCCTGTTCTTCTGCTCTTTTTTTTGCTTCATCTTTAATGGCGTTTTTCTCCTCTTCAGAAAATCCCTGTCCTAAAATATTACTAATTGCATCAGGAAGCAGTGACGGTATCAGCTTGCTTTTCTGCTCGTCATAGAAGTGTATATCTCTAATATGTATTTCATGAAAGCATGGTGGCATATAAAAGGTATATTTTTTGTTACTACCTTCTATTTTAAAATTTTGGCTTCTTAAATTATACCTGAAATCGATTTCAAATTCAAAAATCATAGCCATTTTCTTTTCAGATAGAAACCAGTTAAGATATTTTTTCCCAAATTCTCCAAAATAATGATCTGTCTGAGTTACTATCTCTTTTGTAAAAACCTTATAAACCGATAATTCTCCAACTGCTTTTATCTGCTCAACGGATGTGTGAAAAGAAGATTTGCCTCTTATGCCGGTATTTTTCAGGCGTTTTACTAATATCCATGTCATGGTAATAAAAGCAACAGTAGTCAGGATAATGATTATATTAAAAAATGAAATCATTTGTTTCCTCCGGTTTTCATACAGTCCTCACAAAAACTTTAATAGCTTGATTTTTATTAAAGCGGAACAATCCAAAAAGTCAAGAAAAAAGAGCTATGGCATTATATTCCCTGATAAATTTATACTTGAGTTTTTCTCAAGTCCCTTTGTTAAAAATTCATTTATTTTTTAATAAAAAAAAGGTTGATTTCTTCATTTAATGTAATAGTATTATATTATTATTGCTATTAATGGGTGAAGATATGAGATACTATGCCCCTTACATTGTCACATTTATTGTTATGCTATTTATAGGTTCCGCTCTTTTTCATCATGGGTCGAATTTAAAATTACGAAATGTGAAATATGGCAATCCTGCAAAGGAGAAGCTTGTGCAGGAGGCTGTTCATATTAGCAAAGAAGCTGTTCCTTTGAGATTTCGTCTTTATATAGGCAGTGATGGTTCAGGGGGAGCCTGCTGGTATTCAATTACATATGAAGATGAGGGCAGAGAAAAACAGATTTTTGCCTCTTTTGATCATCCTGCTGTGAGTAAAATAAGCGCCTGTGACAATTGCCTAAAGATAATATGCGGTAAAAACAAAATTGAGATACCCATTCATGAGCTTGAGCAAAAGATGATAATGCCTCTTGTTTATTACCAGGGAGAAGAGATAAGGGAGGATGATATTTTATCCGATAAGATATGAGCCAGTGCCTATGGCAATAAGTTCATTTTTATCATTAAACATTTCCATTCTTGTAACTGCTACCTTGTTTCCTGCTCTTTCAACTTTTGATATGCATTTAAAGTTTGTACCAGCACCAGGCTTAAGATAATCCACTCTCATATTAAGAGTGCTCATTTTGCTGAATCTTACAAGTATGTCCCCTATGGTTTTTCCATTAAGCTTTTTAATTGCATGGGCTTGTGCTATTATTCCACCGGAAAGATCAATCACTGATGAAATAACCCCACCATGAAGGATTTTTTGAATATAATTTCCCTGTAATTCTTCTTTTGAAGAAATAGTAATTATAGCCCTTTCAATGGAAAGATCCGTAACTTCAATTCCAAGGAGCCTGTTAAAAGGCATAAGGTTATTATAAACCTCCATAAGCCTGCTTAAAACAACTTTTACTGCTTCTTCTGAATTGAAGTCAGGAACATAGGCAAGTCTTTCTTCAGTAAGCTCAAGGCTTTCAAGATGGGAAAAATTTTCTTTTTTAAAAAAACTCATAGTATTGTCTCATGTTATTAATTATAGGGAAAATGCAGGGTGATTAAATTAATAGATAATCCGCATCCTGCAGGTGTGATGCGGATTATTTATGGATATAATTAAAATTATAACTACTCTCTGTAAATATCAAAATTATAGTTTCTGTTTTCTCTTTTAAGTTTAACCTTCCATCCTTCATTTTCAAAAAAAGCCTGAAAATTTTTAGCTACAGGATAGGGTATTGTAACTTTTGGATTAATTTTGCAGAAGTTTGTATCATCCCAGTTTGTTTTTTTCATGGTTGCCCAGGCATCTGCAATTACTTGTTTAAGTATATCTTCTTCTTCACTATTAACTTTTGATATATCCTCATAACTAAAGCCTGCCATATTGATCTCCTTATTTTAAAAAAATATTATTATTTTAAATATAATTTAATGCCTAAGATTTATATGTCAATACAATTATTCCGAGTCTCTTTAATTTTTGTGTTGAAATAAAGATATAATTTCTGATTTTAAAGAAAAACTATTGTTTTGTTTCTATTTTCTTGACAATTTTTTTATCATAGTACAATATGAAACAAATTGCATATTGTACTATGGCAGGAGAGGTCTATAATGAAAGTAATAGTTCTTAATGGAAGTCCAAAGGGTGATTTAAGCGTTACGCAGCAGTATGTTAGATATATTGAAAAGCATTATCCCAGTCATGAATTTCAATATATCAATATATCTTCAAGAATCCGTAAAATAGAAGAAGAGAGGACTTTTTTTGAGGAGATTATTAATCAGATAGCTGATTCAGATATTGTTATATGGAGTGTTCCCCTTTATGTGTGCCTTGTGCCTTCGCAGTACAAAAGGTTTATTGAACTTGTTTTTGAAAGGGGAGCTGATTCCAGTTTTAAGGATAAATTTACAGCAGTTATTACAACTTCAATCCATTTTTATGATAATACAGCTCACCTTTATATGCGTGGAATATGTGAAGATTTGGGAATGGCTTTTGCAGGTGCATACTCGCCTGACATGTATGATTTAATGAAGGTAGAGGAGCAGGAACGGTTGCTGCAATTTGCATCTCTTATGTTTGAAACTGTTGAAAAGGGGACAGGTGCTGCACCAATGTTTTCCAGGATTGATTATAATAGGGAGTCCTATAATCCGGGCAGTGATTTTCCCTTTGTGGATTCAGGGGACAAAAAAATTCTTATTCTTTCAGACAGGGATTATGGGGATGAAAACCTGGGTAAAATGATAAAAAGGTTTTCTCAGATTTATAAGGGCACAGCGGTTTTGAGGTCGTTATCTGACATTGATATAAAAGGGGGTTGCCTTGGGTGCTGTGAGTGCGGGTTTGATTACAGATGCGTTTATACTGGCAAGGATGGATTTATAGATTTTTACAACTCGGAAATTAAACCAGCTGATATAGTTGTTTTTGCAGGGGAAATAAAAGACAGGTATCTTTCATCTGAATGGAAAAGGATGTTTGACAGGGCATTTTTTAACACCCACACACCAACATTAAAGGGTAAGCAGATGGGATTTCTTGTTTCAGGTCCCCTAAGGCAGGTGCCCAATCTGCGGGAGATTCTCCAGTCCTATTCCGAATGGCAGAGTGCAAATCTGGTGGATTTTGTGACAGATGAGGATTCTTCTACAGATATTGACAGCAACATTGACAATCTGGCTATGAACCTTGTTAAATACGCGGAGGAAAACTTTGTTTCACCACCTACTTACAGGGGGGTTGGGGGAATGAAGATTTTCAGGGATGATGTATGGGGACGGCTGCGATTTGTTTTTCAGGCTGATCACAAATATTATGAGGAGAATGGAATTTACGATTTCCCCCAGGATGATGAGAAGGTTATTGAAATGAACAAAAAAATGATTGAGATCACTGCTAATCCTGAAATGAGAGAAAACGTCAGAAAAATGATCAAATCCGAAATGGTTAAACCCCTTAAACATGTAGTGGATAGTAAGCAGTAAAAGGACAGGTGCTGTTTTTTCCTGAATGGCTTGAATACAGGTTCAGGAATGCTCTTTAACTGTAAAAATATCTTGACATGTTGCATGGTGAGTTTTTATTGTTTCCCATGGAGTTTTCACGGTCAAATACTGGCTATTTTATAGCATTTATGCTTCTTGGAGGTGTTCTGGGTTCTGCCTTGGGTACACTTCTGGTTAATTTTTTTCCTGGAGCAGATTTTATAACTTCCAGTTTGACTAATCCTATTGGCTTTAATCTGGAAATAATCAGTTTTAGCCTTAGATTAAATCTTGCGTCTATAATTGGCATTGTAGCTGGTATTATATTATTTCGCAGGATTTAAGGCCGCTCCCGCGGTTATTAAAAGTACCGGATTTTATTAAGGTTTCGGTATGGATTTAAATCGGTTTAATTACCGGTTGCCTCATTTCTTAATTGAATAGGCAAAATTATACTCAATGCACAAATAGCTTTTTTAAGGCTTATTTAAGTGTATTTGAAAACACGTGGCAGGTTTATTCCTGGTATTGGACTGGATTGTCTTTGTCCAATCAGGAGTGTGTCTGTGGCGTAATTTTAATAATATCTACTATAAAAAAGGGGGTACCCAATTGGCTGTTGTATCAATGAAAGCATTACTTGAGTCAGGTGTTCATTTTGGCCATCAAACCAGAAGATGGAATCCAAAAATGGCACAGTTTATATTTACTTCAAGAAACGGAATTCACATAATTGATCTGCAAAAGACAATGCAGAGAATAAAAGTTTCTTATGCTGCGCTAAGAGATCTTTCCGCAGATGGTGGCAAGATT
>JBBAGC010000068.1:0-8307 GCA_041655115.1 Spirochaetota bacterium
AGAGAGGATTGTTTTTTGTAGAAGTTTACGGTTTTTTCCAGTTCTGCCATGTCTTTGCAAATAATCTTGCCACCCTCAAGAGACATGTTTTTGTCCTCAAGGAGCTGTACTATTACAGCTTCGCCTTCCCTGGGTGGTATTCCTATCATATTGATAAGTTCCTTTGAGCCAAATTCAAAATTATGGGGTCTTTTTGGTTCAATGGTTATTTTTTGTTTTTCTATCTGAATAAGCAGTGTATCATAGATTCGACCTAAAGTATCGCGTATGAGGAGGTTTTCAATTTGCCTGTAAGCTGTCCAGATACGTTCGCTTAAAAGCTGTATAAGCCTTGTAGCAAGCTGGGGTTGAGCCTGTACTATGCCTTCAAAATTTGATTTATTAATTGCAATTACATTTACATCTCCGTATGAAATTGCTGATGCACTTCTTGGCTTATTATCAAGGAGCGCCATTTCTCCAAAAATGTCTCCCTGTTTTAAAACAGCTAAAAGAATTTCTTCATCCATGATTTTGGTGATCTTTACCTTGCCCTTTTGTATAATGAAAAGTTCATCACCAGGTTCAGATTCACAAAAAAGCATTGTATTGTCTCTGTACACCCTGTTAAGACCTTTAAGATTGGGCATTTCAGGTGCCTTAAAAGGGGCTTTCATCTGCTGGAGACGTTCCAAAGCCCTGTCCCTGTATTCACCTCCGGGGTTATACTGTATATATTTTTGAAATGCATAAATGGCGTGATTTAATACCCTTTTTTTAAGATAGTATTCACCAATTGTAAAAAGATGAGAAGGATCCTCTTCTCCTGATTGCTTGAGTGTAAGGCTTGTTATTGCATGATCAAACTGTCTTAATTTACGGCTGAAAAAACGGATGATTTTCATTGCAACTGTAGGGTTTTTTTGAATCAATAGTCCAAAAAGATCTCTTTCAACAGAGATAAGGGAAACCTGCTCCAGGGCAATTGCAGTATCAAGACGTGAATGGGAGCTCATGCAGGAAACCACACCAAAAAAATCACCAGGCCCTAAAATGGTGTAGGGCTCTTCTGAGATTACGGGATTTTCCTTTGTAATTTTTACTCTGCCTGCTCTTATAATGTAAAAATTACTGGCATTTTTTTTGCCTTCAACCATTATAAAAGAATCAGGAAGATAGTTTTCAACCTTAAACTGGGCTGTTGTCATTATTCCTCTTTTTTGATTGTTATTAGTTACTTTGCAATTTTTTAAAATTAAGTATATTTTTTTAAGATTTAATATTATCTGTTATAAACATACTTATTTTCTAGTTATTATTATTTAAATTCGGTAAAATTTCAATAATAATTCAATTCATAATTTATTCTATTAGTTTTTTAAGCCTGCTAATTTCGTTTATTGCCTCAATAGGCGTCATATTTTCCGGATCCAGCACTTGAAGTGCCTGAACAATAAGGTGATTGGATGCGTTAAATATTTCAAGCTGTTCATTATTGCTGGTGTCATCTGCGTACCTTTTTTTTGAAGATTTTGTTTTTTCAAGTCTTTCAAGGATTTTAGATGATCTTGAAATTACCGCCTTGGGAAGACCAGCAAGTTTGGCAACATGAATACCGTAGGATTTATCAGCGCTTCCTGCAACAACTTTATGGAGAAACTCCACATTATTGATTGTTTCCTTAACCAGTACATTAAAGTTTACAATTCCCTTTTTGGAACCAAGTTCTGTAAGTTCATGATAGTGTGTTGCAAAAAGGGTTTTTGATTTTATGTATCTTAGTATATACTCAACAACAGCCCAGGCTATGGAAAGCCCGTCATAGGTGCTTGTTCCGCGTCCCACCTCATCCATTATGATAAGGCTTTTATCAGTGGCATTATTTAAAATTCCGGCTGTTTCGTTCATCTCCACAAGGAATGTTGATTCACCTCTGGAAATATTATCTGATGCTCCAATTCTTGTAAAAATTCTGTCTGCGATTGATATATCTGCGCTTTCAGCAGGAACAAAAGATCCCACCTGAGCCATTAGCTGAATAATTGCAGACATGCGAATATAGGTTGATTTTCCTGACATGTTAGGGCCGGTAATAATGCTTATTATATTTTCACTATCATCAAGATTTACATCATTTGGAATGAAAACTTCTTTTGTATAATATTTTTCAACTACAGGGTGTCGGCCTCCTTTTATTGATATGTAGTTGTTTTCATTTATGGAAGGTTTAGCATATTTGTTTATTGTGGCAGCTGATGCAATGGAGCAGATGAAGTCCAGGTACCCGATTGCTGATGCTGTTTTTTGTATGCTCTTTTGATTTTCCAGCACATGAAGGCGAATTTTTTCAATTTCGTTTTTTTCTATTTCAACAATTCTGTCAGATGCACTTAAAATATCAGATTCAAATTCCTGGAGCTTTTCTGTTGTATATCTTTCCGAACTTACCAGTGTCTGTTTTCGCAGATAGTGTGCAGGAACAGATGATGCCTGGTTTTTGCTCAGTTCAATATAGTAGCCCAGAATTTTATTATACTTAACCTTGAGGGTGTTTATGCCATGGGCTTTTTTTTCCTCCTCCTGATATTTCAGCATCCAGTTTTTTGCGTTTGTTTTTAATTCATATATTTCATCAAGCTTTGGCAAAAATCCTTCTTTTATTACTCTTCCATGTTCTGGAGTTAATGCCGGGTCATCACTTATAGTCAGATCAATTTTTTCAGCAAGGTTTTTTACATCAGGCATGCTATCTGTTATTGATGCAAGGCCTGTTGAGTTAACTATATGTTCAGAGAGAATTTTTTTAAGCTTTATTGATGCAAAGAGGGATTGTTTAAGAGAAATAAAATTCCTGGTTTGCATTTTCCCCAGGGTAAATCTGGAGAGTATTCTTTCCATGTCATAAATATTTTTGAGCACTGTGGAAATTTCTTCTAACAGGTCAGGTCTGTTGTAAAAGTATTCAACAAGATTGAGCCTTTCTTCAATTGCTGTTTTTATAACAAGGGGTTGAAGCAGGTTTCTTTCAAGGGTACGTCTTCCCATAGGGGTTAGTGTGTAATTAAGTACAGAAAAAAGCGTACGGTTTTTAGAGTTGTCATTCTGATTTTCAATTATTTCAAGATTCGTAATTGTTGCTTCATCAAGGATCATTGAATCCTGAGCCATTATTTTTTTAGGATTTTTTAAATGCCCTGGTATTGTTTTTTGGGTTTCATTAAGGTATTGCAGAATAGAACCGGTTGCTATTATTTCAGTATCTGTGTTAATGCCAAGCCCTTTAAGCCCGTGAACTCCCATGGTTGAGCATATAACTTCTGTTAAATAATCCTTTTCATATATCCATTCATTAAGGGTGTGAACAGGTATGTTTTTGTTTTTTATAAATTCCGTATATTTGCTGTCTGTTTCAAAGGACCTTGCGTAGATTATAACTTCTCCTGGATTGAATCTGGCAATTTCACCTTTAAAGGTATCGTAATTTTTATCAGAAGCATAATAAAAAAAATCACCAGTTGAAACATCAACAAAGGCAAGACCCATTTCTTTTTTGGATATATATACTGAACCTAAGTAGTTATTATCATCACTGTTTAAAAGGTTGGAATCAATTACAGTGCCTGGTGTGATTATTCGCACAACGTCTCTTTTCACAACAGTTCCAGCTGTAGGTACTGCTTCAAGCTGTTCACATATTGCTACGCGTTTCCCTGCTTTTATCAGCCTTGCCACATAGTTATCAGCAGCATGGTGTGGTATGCCACACATGGGTATGTCATTTTGTCTTGAGGTAAGGGCAATATCGAGTATTTTTGAAGCTGTTTTTGCATCATCAAAAAACATCTCATAAAAATCTCCCAATCGAAAAAACAGGATTTCCTCCTGGTGTTTTTTCTTTATATCTATGTATTGCTTCATCATTGGTGTGAGTTTTTCTTCCATAAAAGTCAACTTCCTCTTTAATCGCTGTAAATGTAGCTTCTTGATTGATGATTGGAAAATCTCACCAGATTCCCATTTATGCCATATTCCTCTGCTAATCTTATTTTTGTTTGTAAAGCAGTGTCTGTTTCTGCATGTTTTCCTATATAGACAATATGCCCAAGCGTGGTGTTTTCAATGCGTACATTGTCATAGTTTTTTAAAAGTCTGATGATTGCCTCTGCATCCTTTATTTTGCTGAATGGTCCTATTGTAATTGAATAGTATATTTTATCATCATAAGATGAAGCAGTATAATCGGGCATAATATCAATGGGTGCTGTGCGGTTTACAGTTTCCATGTCAGGTATATACTGAACTAATTGAGGGCTGGATATTTTAAGGGATTCAATCCTTGTAATGGCTATTACTGATTCAGGTGATTCAGGAAAATATTTTATTATATCGCTATAGGCTGAAAAGGCGCGGTTTTTTTCATTTTTGCTTTTGTAAAAATCACCAAGCTTTAATATAATTGAAGGATAAATTTCAGATGATTTAAAGCCTTCTGCAAGCTCTCTAAGATTGTAAATATAGGCTCTGGAGTTGCCTGTTATTTTTCTGTCTATCTCTGTAAGTAAAAAAATGGTTCTTGAAAGAATGATATAGTTATGTGTTTGTTCTGTTATTTTTAAACACTGATTTTTGGCCTTTTCATATTCTTCAAGCATTATACACGATGTTATATACAGGAATTTAAATTCAAAAATATATCCGCTTTCAGGAAAAAGTTTTATTCCTGATGCAGATTCAATCTGCAGCTCCTTCCAGTCCGATTTCAGATCAAGTATCTGGCATATTCTGTAAAGGGCATAGTCACGGTGGGGATAGTACCTGTAGTATTTTACAACAGCACGATATTTTTCAAGTGCAAGTTCAGCGTCAGTTTCATTATCAGCAAGCATAAGCCTTACATCAGGAACGTACCTGCTTTCAGGGAATTTTTTTAAAAAGTCGTATGCTTTTTTATCAAAATTTTTGCCAGGTCTGGTGCTGAAATAATTTTTAAGCTCATTAAAGCTATTGTTTGAAAGCTTGTTGTTGGAGAAAACAGGAACAGCAATAAAGCATATAATAATAAAAAGAGTTATTATTTTATATAATCTTTTCGCCAATAAGAGTTGATCCTTTAATGCCCCTGATTTCAACTAAGATCTCCTTGCCTATATCATCCACATTGCCCTTGAATACAACAGGATGATTTAATCCGGTTTTACCAAGTAATTCTTCATTAGACTTTTTGCTTGTTTTTGAAGCAATTACTGTTTCCTTCTTATCTATCCTTAACCTTAGTTTTTCAAGAGAAATTTTTCTCTGTAAAGTAATTAATTGTTTAAGCCTTTCAAGTTTTTCTTCCCTGGATAAAGGCTCTGCTATTTCAGCAGCAGGTGTACCTGTTCTTGGGGAATAGGCAAACATGAATGCCTCGTCAAATTTAATATTTTTAACAGCCTTAAGGGTTTCTTTAAAGTCTTTATCTGTTTCATCAGGAAAGCCTGTAATAAGGTCAGTGGAAAGAGCAAATTCTCCAAGTTCCTTTGTGATTATATCAACAATATTATAATAATGAGAAATTGTATATTTTCTGTTCATTTCTTTAAGAATTTTATCAGAACCGCTTTGCAATGGGAGGTGTATTCCTCTTGAAATATTGGGATGATTTTTTATTACATCTACTATTTCAGGAGAAAAATCCATAGGGTGAGATGTGAGAAAATTGATCCTTTTTAATCCTGAAATCATAGCTGTTTTTTCAAGCAGTCTGTAAAAGGGAATGTCGCCTGAATCCTGCCCATACTGGTTTACATTCTGGCCTAAAAGAGTAATTTCAGTAATGCCTTTTTTCGCCAGATTGTCTATAAATTTAATTATTTTTTCAGAGGGGAATGAAATGAGTTTTCCCCGCACATAGGGTACAATGCAGTAGGAACAGAAGTTTTCACAGCCGTGTGTTATGGTCACCCATTTATGCCAGGAGTGTGTATCCTGATCCGGTATAAGATCATTGTCAATTCTTGGAGCAAAGTCATCAGGTTTCTGGGATGAATATATTTTCTTTTTGTCATTGGATAAAAATTCTGTTATAATTTCTCCACAGGCAGGAGATTGATAGGGTCCTATGGATATGTCAGCAATACCAGAGGTAACCATATCATCTCCAATGTGCTGTGCCATGCAGCCGGTAAGTATAATCAGAGAATTTTTTTTAGCCCTGGATTTTTTTGTTTCTTTGATTATGGCAATAGCTCTGTCTTCTGCATTTTGTCTTACAGAGCATGTATTAAAAATACATATTTCAGCGCTTTTCATATCTGGGGCAGGGATAAATCCATTGCGAATCATGGATAGCCCCATAAGCTCTGAGTCTCCCTTGTTCATCTGGCATCCAAAGGTTTCTATGTAAAAGCTTTTTTTCATTGTTCAGATTAATCCCTGGTTATATTATTATTTTTGTAATTTCTTCAAGCTGAGATAAGTTTGCATATGCTTCTTTAAAATTATTACCGCATAAATCTGCTGTTGGAGTAAAGTTTATGCATACCTCAGGGCGTGTGCTGTAAATTTTACATTTCATATCAGGAGCAAGATGGATACACTTAACACCTGCAGGTTTGCCCTTATTCATCCCTGGTATATGGGAGGATATTGATGGAGCAATACAGCAGGCTCCGCACTGGTTACAGATTGTTTTCATTCCCAAAGTATGGGTGTCCTTTTTAATGAATTAGATTAAATTTTCATAGATTTGATTATTGAAGCTACTGTAATTATCTGTCAAGCATTTAGGTGTTTTGAAATGTGGTGAGCTTTTCATGATTTTTAATGAACAGAAAAATCAGTTGAACTCCTGGTAGAATGAATTTACTTTTTATCTTTAACATTCTATACATTAAAGCTTCTGATTAAAAAATAAGTATCTTTCTCATTATACACTCCAGATTTTTATTTTTTTAAATTTTAATAAAAACGGTTGACTAAAATCTCAATTAGAGATATTTTGAATCATGAGAATTATCACTAAAAGACGAATACTTGAATTTGGTGAAAAACACCCGGATAGTGTTAGCTCATTAAATACATGGTATAAAATAATATCAAAAAGTAACTATAATTCTTTTAATGAGCTGAGGCAAACATTTCCAGGTGCTGATATGGTTAATAATTTAACGGTTTTCAATATTGGAGGTAACAAGTATAGGTTGATTGCAGCAATTCATTATAATAAAAAAATAGTATATATTCGTCATATATTAACTCATACAGATTATGATAAAAACAAATGGAAGGAATAAAATGCTAAGCTTAGAACTAAAGAATATCAAAAAGATATGGCCATCAGTGTCTAAAATACTGGCTGTTCCTCATAGTAAAAAAGAATATCTTAATCTATGTAAAAGATTAGATGAACTGATTGATGAAGTAGGAAATGATGAAAAACATCCATTAGCATCTTTAATGGAAACAATTGGTTTATTGATTTCAAAGTATGAGGAAGAAAACTATCCTGTTAAAAAATCAAACGGCATAACAGTTTTAAAAGAACTTATGGTTGAACATAATTTAAAGCAAACAGATTTAAAAGAAATTGGTTCCCAGGGAGTTGTTTCAGAAATTTTGAATGGTAAAAGAGAATTAAATATCAGGCAAATAAAACTCTTATCTGAAAGATTTTCTGTTTCTCCTTCTGTATTCATATAGAATTAAATTTTTTTTTTAGCCTTCCTGATGTTAGGGTAATAATCCTTTTATTCATCAACAAATTCATAACCAGTAGTAATAAAAAATATTAATTCAAAAATGTAAAGTATTGACATGAAATATTTATGTGATTTTTTTGATTTAATAGATGAGGTGAAAAATGTTTATATCAATAATTTTATTTAATGTGGAAATACCTGTTGTAAGGATGCACTTAAGCAGCCTTGACCTTTTATTTGAAGCACTTGACTCCCTTACATCAAAAGAAGGACTAATTTACCGTATTGATGAAGTACCTTTAAGGGAGAATAACTTCCTCCAGCCAGTTATACTTGTATCAAAGGTGAAACCTGATATTAACGAATGGGATAAGCCTGACGGCTTTATAAGCTCAATTGAAACACGTGATTATAACATACCTCTTAGAGCTGGAATGAACTATAATTTTTATCTTAAAGCAAACCCATCTTCCAGAATTCTTTTTAAAAGAGTAAACATTGATGGAACTGAATTACAGAAAAAATGGCTGGAATCTGAATCTTTTAAAAATGGTTTTGAAATACTTGAATGTGAAGTTGAACACGATGGACACGTAACCTGTGAAGCAAACAGGGTAGAGCTGCTCTCTTCCATTTTTACTGGAACGCT